>JAFSQZ010000221.1 GCA_017446355.1 Neisseriaceae bacterium | reverse complement strand
TTAGCTTGGCTCGCATAAACTTGTTTTTATTTCATCAAAACTTCGTTTTCAGGCTGCCTGAAATATTTCAAAATTTCTGTCATTGCGAGACTTGACAATAGTCAAGTTGTGGCAATCTCCTGATTTAATCTGCGTCATTGCTATGTATCAATCAAAGTTTGTTCTCCGTAGTTGGGAGATTGCCACGCTTTGAACTGCGTTCAAGTCTCGCAATGACCGTATCTTTTTTAGCTTTGCTTGCAGAAACTTTGTTTTGATTTCATCAAAACTTTGTTTTAGTTTCGTTTCGCTCGCAGAAACTTCGTTTTAGCTTCGCTGAAACTTCGTTTTCAGGCAGCTTTGTCGTGTAATTGGGCTGCTTGTAAAGTGTTTTCTAATAAAGTAGCAATCGTCATAGGACCGACACCACCAGGTACGGGTGTGATGTATGCTGCGCGTTCTTTGGCTACGTCAAATTCTACATCTCCACATAGCTTGCCGTTTTCTAAACGGTTGATGCCAACATCAATCACGACCGCGCCTTCTTTTATCCATTCACCTTTGATGCAATTGGGACGACCCACCGCTGCAACAATAATATCTGCGCGATTTACTTCGGCTGGTAAATCACGTGTGGCAGTGTGGCAAATGGTTACTGTGCCACGTTGCATCAGCATTTCTAGGGCTTGTGGACGACCAACAATATTGGATTGTCCAACGATGGTTACATTTTTTCCTTTAACTTCAATGCCGTATTCTTCCAACAATGTCATCACACCTTTTGGCGTGCAAGGACGCAATAAGGGCATTTTGACGGCTAAACGACCAACGTTGTATGGGTGAAAACCGTCTACATCTTTATCGGGACGAATGGTTTCAATCACTTTTTGTCCGTTAATATGTTTAGGCAGTGGCAGTTGTACCAAAATACCGTCTACTGCTGGATTGTTGTTGAGTTCATTAACCAGTGAGAGTAATTCTTCTTCACTGGTGCTGGCTGGCAAAATGTGTGAGAAAGAGGCAAAACCTACTTTTTCACAGGCGATGTTTTTATTGCGTACATAAACCGCGCTGGCGGGGTCATCACCTACTAAAATAACTGCTAATCCTGGTTGACGTAAACCTTTTGTTTGACGTTCTGCTACTTGTTTGCGAATACGATCTTGAATTTTTAGGGAAACTTCTTTTCCGTTAATCAGTTGTGCTGTCATGGTATGCTTCCAAAAAAGGCTGCCTGAAAAGATTGTTCAGGCAGCAGTTGATTAAAAAAGTTCAAAAATAAAGAAAATAAATGTGTGTAAAATAAATAAAGGCACCAAAATTCCAAACGACCACATCATATAACCAAAAAAGCTGGGCATTTTGACTTTGCGTTGTTCGGCAATGGATTTGACCATAAAGTTGGGCGCGTTACCAATATAACTTAATGCGCCCATAAACACAGAACCCATAGACACTGCAAGTAAGGTGTGCAATTGATTACTCATCAATGATGCGGCATTACCACCTGCCATATTGAAAAAGACCAAGTAAGTGGGGGCGTTGTCCAAAAATGCGGACAATAAACCTGTCATCCAAAAATACATTGTGTTGATGGGTTGACCTGCTGCGTTGTGTACTAAAGAAATCACGCCAGCAAACGCGCCTTTTTCACCTGCCTGTAACATTGCTAACACTGGCGAAATGGTGATAAAAATACCTGCAAATAATTTGGCAACCTCTAAAATGGGTTCCCAATTGAATTGATTACCTGCGCGTACTTGTTTGGGTGTAATCAATAAAGAAATAATGGTGAGTAATACAAAAATAACATCGCGTACAACGTTTGGTAAAGGTGCGTGTACGCCAAAAATATTAAAACCTGGATGTTTAGGTTGCCATACGCCAGACATAATAACGGTTGCTACCACGCCTGCTAACAACACAAAATTCCATTTACCAAAAACTTCTTTTTTCTCTGGGTGCAAAGTTGAATGTGTTTTAATTTCGCCTTCTTTGGCAAAATAATGACGATCTAAAAAATAAAATGCCACCAGTAATATGATTGCACTCATCAACACAGGAACCAGCATATGGATAACGGTCCAACCAAAGCTAACACCTTTTAAAAATCCTAAAAACAATGGTGGGTCGCCCAAAGGTGTTAAACCACCGCCAATATTCGCGACCAAGAAAATAAAGAAAATCACTACGTGAACTTTGTATTTACGGTGTTCATTGGCTTTTAAAACAGGACGAATCATTAACATTGCCGCTCCTGTTGTACCCATTACTGATGCTAATGCTGTGCCGATAGCCAGTAAAGTTACATTGGATTTGGGTGATGATTTTAAATTACCCGTAATGAAAATGCCCCCAGAAATGGTAAACAACACCAATAAAAGCAAAATAAATGGGATATATTCCGCTATTAGCGCGTGTACCACAATGTGTAAAGATTCTTGAAAACCAAAAACAATCGTAAATGGAATTAAAAACAATAAACTCCATAATAATGTGATTTTGCCGAAATGATTGTGCCACAAGTGATGGAAAAACAAAGGGAAAAGTGCGATAGAAAGCAAGATTAAGGCAAAAGGCACTCCCCAAAACAAACTTAAACTTGCTGCATCAAAAGAAGCTGCCTGAACAAAACTTGGCAGCAAACTTACAGCAAGAAGAAACGATTTTGCGTACATAACTGTCCCTAACAATCCATCAAGCAGCATTCAGGCTGCCTGAAAACGGAGACGAATTATAACATTTTTCCAAATGCTTAACACGTTTATCCCTTTTCTTCTTGTTAACGTGTGTGCAATGAAATACAGAAAATTTCAGTATGGTTTGCGCTTTTTTCTACATCTTGCCTGTTTACCGTATTTTTCTAAATTTCATTCAATGCTTTTTAGCGAAGAAGATTTTTTTGCTTTGTTTTATTTTGTTGAGAATTAAAATGTTCAAAACATCAATACGCCCTAATTAAATAAAAGAGTAGGGCGTATTGGGTGATGTTTTGTTTACAAACTGCCGTAAGAATGTAAACCTGTTAAGAACATATTGACACCGATAAATGCAAAGGCAGTGATGAGTAAACCGATAATTGCCCACCAAGCCAGTATTTTCCCACGCCAGCCTGCTACTAGGCGCATATGTAACCAAATGGCGTAGTTCAACCAAACGATAAATGCCCATGTTTCTTTGGGATCCCAACTCCAGTAACGCCCCCAAGCATCAGCTGCCCAAAAAGCACCTAAAATGGTGGCAATGGTGAAAAAGAGAAAACCGACTGCAATGGCTTTATACATCGCTTCTTCAATTTGTTCGGCTTTGGGTAAGAATTGATTGCCGTGTAGCGCAAGTAATTCTGCAACGCCAAATGCCGCTGCCATACAAAACGCGCCGTAACCAATAAAATTAGCAGGGACGTGAATTTTCATCCACCATGATTGTAATGCTGGAATCAGCGGTTGAATTTCATGTGCGCCACGCGATATGCTGTACCATAAAGTGAAACCGACAAATATACACATCAGTGCGTACACAAATATGCCTAATTTGTGCATGGTAAATTTGCGTTCATAGTATAAATACATTAAGCCAGTAATCACCATAAATAAAATAAATACTTCGTATAAATTGGACACGGGAATATGACCTGCATCGGGGCGCAGTAAATAACTTTCATGCCAACGCACCAAAAGTCCTACAAAACCTGCAAAAGCCGCTGCCCAAGCTAAATTTGAAGCGATACTTAATAAAGTGTTTTTAGGTGTTTTGAGCTGTTCAGGCAGCTTGGTTTCATTACGCCATGCAACCAATGTGCCTAATGCGTAAGTGATGAATGCAAATAGGGTGAGTGCCGCTTGCCACATAATGGCAGATTGACTGCTTAATAAATATTTTAATAAGAATTTTCCTGTGTTTTCATTGCCATTGTCTATGTTGCCTGCGTATAAGCCAACAGCAATGTAGGCAACAACAATGCTGCCTGTAATAAACCAGCGCATTGGTTTGAAAAACCAACCCAAGCCAATAGCAGCCAATGCGCTTGTCCACAAAATCGCAATTTCATAAATGTCCATATGATGCGGTATTTTGATATGAATCAACACGGCGATGGTGATGATGGCAGCAGCGAAAATCCAGTCAGTTAATTGTAGTTGTTTGATAAAGGATTTTTCTTGCAACAATTCGTGTTGTGGTAGAAGAGTTGATGCGGACGAAAAATTGTCGGAAGATTTGTTTGGTTCGGTCATAGGAATACCTGTGATTTTGATGGATTGTATTTTTAGGCAGCTTATGTTTATTGTTAGATGCGTCAATCAATATTTGAAAATGACGCTTATTACTTTACTGCGTTTTTACGGTACAAATTTTAACAACATTATACTTTACTTAACACTTTTTTTGATTGATTTCAACAATCGTAGTTGATTGAAAGATGGGTGTTGAGGTTATCAAACAAAATGTTTGTATTATTCAAGATTTTTTGTTTATTCAGAATGATGAACAAAAAATATGGTTGTTATAAATGTTTCAGGCTGCCTGAAAATCATACTGGGCAGCCTGAAAAAGTGAGTGAAAATATTAAATTTTTTCTAACGCTTGTTTAAGGTCGGAAATTAAATCATCAACGTGTTCCAAACCAACAGAAATACGCAGCAAACCTTCTTGAATGCCTGATTGTTGTTTGTCTTCTGGGGGAATACGACAATGAGTAGTTGTCCAAGGGTGCGTAATGGTGGAACGAACATCGCCGAAATTGGCGGTTTTAGAGAACAGTTGTACGTTGTCAATAACTTTCCAAGCGGCATTTGTGCCACCTTTAACTTCAAAAGCCAATACGAAACCGCCAGCGGCTTGTTGTTTGGCAACTAAATGCGCTTGTGGGTGTTCAGGCAGCCCAGCGTAGTGAACCGCTTGAATTTGGGCTTGTTGTTTAAGCCATTGCGCAATTTTTAATGCACTTTCAGAAGCTTGTTTGGTGCGTGCAAACAGGGTTTCTACGCCACTTAATAATACCCAAGCATTGAATGGTGATAAGCTTAAACCACAGGCATTCACATACATCGCAATAGCATTGATCAGTTCGTTTTTGCCACAAACAACACCGCCTAAAACACGACCATGACCGTCAATGGCTTTGGTTGCCGATTGCACCGATAAATCTGCACCGTGTTGTAAAGGCTGTTGCAGGGCAGATGAGCAAAAACAGTTATCCACAACCAAAAGAGCGTTATTATCGTGCGCAATGTTTGCCAAGCGTTCCAAATCAGCAACTTCATTTAAAGGGTTTGATGGCGTTTCCAAAAAAAACATTTTGGTGTTAGGGCGAATGGCTTTTTGCCATTCTTCTGGTTTGGTGGGCGATACAAAGCTAACTTCAATGCCAAAACGCATTAAGTGTCCTGTGATAAAACCCATTGTTGTGCCAAATAAACAGCGACTAATGATGACGTGATCACCTGCATTGAGAAACGTCATTAAGGCTGCCTGAATGGCTGCCATACCCGTTGCAGTAGCGATAGCAGCTTCTGCGTGTTCTAATTGAGCAACACGGTTTTGAAATGCGCTAACGGTTGGATTAGCTGTGCGAGAATAAGTGAAACCGTCTTTGTTTTTATTAAACAAATCCGCGCCGTCTTGTGCATTGTTAAACATAAAACTGCTGGTTAAAAACAAGGCTTGATGATGTTCGTTATACTCGGTTTGTTCTTTTCCACCACGAATAGCCAAAGTTTGAGGGTGAAAACTCATAATGTGTGTCCTTAAATTAAAATGCTGAAAAAAAAAAATGCAAAAGGCGTTATTTTACGCACTTTACATTTCAATGTTTATAATTTTTTGTTTTAACGCTTACAAACGTGTAATTTGTGTAAACAATTTTGGTTTCACTTCATTAGCAGAAACTGCGGTTGGATTGCTTTGCAATCTGAAACCTTTGCAAAACTTGTCATTCTGAACTTTTCGCAGAAAAGTGAAGAATCTTATTCTTTGTTTGATAAAGATTTTTCCCTTTCACTTCGTTCAAGTTCAAAATGACGAATCGTACAAATTAGGGTTTTGCAAAGGTTTCAGTCTTACT
>JAFSQZ010000220.1 GCA_017446355.1 Neisseriaceae bacterium | reverse complement strand
GATTGGGGTCTAATAGTCCTACGCCTTGTTGCAATAAGTTTTGTGCTTGTTTTTGTTGGAATGTTCTTTCTAATTGTGCCAGCTGCATTTTGTTGTTGATACCAGCAGCAAGGTAAGAAGCGCGAACCGCCATAGGGCGTACAGCAACGTTATCGGCATTAGCCAAACCAATGACATCGGTTAAATAATATTCACCTTGTGCATTATTTGCGTTCAGCGCGTCCAACCAAGTGGCTAAATAAGCATTGGGTAATACAAAAATACCTGTGTTGATTTCTTGAATGGCTTTTTGCGATTCGTTGGCATCTTTTTCTTCCACAATGGCGGTTACCACGTTGTTTTCATTGCGAATAATGCGACCATATCCAGTTGGATTGTCCAAAACATCAGTGAGCAAGCCAACTTCATCACCAGCTTGTGTTACCAGTTGCGTTAATGTGTCTACATCAATCAGTGGTACATCGCCATATAAAATCAAAGTTTTGCCTTGATTGGGAATGTGTGGCAAGGCAACTTTCACAGCGTGTCCAGTACCTAATTGTTCGGTTTGTTCTACCCAGTTGACTTTTTTATGCGCCAATTGTGTTAAAACTTGTTCTTTGCCGTGTCCAATCACTACGTTAATTGTTTCAGGCTGCAATTGTTCTGCCGTATCAATAACGTGTTCCAGCATACTTTTTCCAGCAATTTGGTGCAACACTTTGGGCATTTTGGAGTACATACGTGTACCCTTGCCAGCTGCTAATATAATGATGTGTAAAGACATTTTTTCCCCAATCTACAACAAATTTAGTTTCAGGCAGCCTGAAACTTTTTGATTTGATAAATTAATCTTGTGGCAATACTGCGTGTGGTTCAGGACGATTATCGTGATAATGAGTGTTTTGTGATGCTGCGCCATTGGTGTAATAAATACTTGTTCCTGTTGGATATTTTTGACGCAAAGAAGTGCGTCCATCTTCGGTTTGATAAGTTTCCCAACTGCACGCAGTTAATGTGCATAAAGCAAAAACCAACATTAAAGTTTTCATTTGCATAACCTCGTTTCTTAAAAAAAGACGTTATTTTAATGCTTTTCAGGCAGCCTGAAAGGTTTTCATCGTATTTATTTGAAAAACATTGTTACTTTTTCAATGCGACAATTATCTGTTTTACAAAGATTTAATCAAAGTTTATTGTCATCACAAAATATTTTTAAACTGTGTGTTTTTCATCACCATTATCAAACATCAATATTTTTTCAGGCCAACGCAACGCAGCCAAACGGTATTCAGAATCATTAGGGCAGATGTTGCGCTTACGATCACGCCAGCGCGCGCCTACTGAAAAATCTACACAAAATACATTTTTTCGTGCGCCATGCCAATGGTGTGGCGGTACATCAAACAAATCGGCTCGGTGTTTAGGGGGGACGCCTTCCCATTGTCGCCAATAATGACCGATAATCACGTGTTCTTTGTCGTGATAATGTTTCCACCACGATTGACGCACAGTAAATCGCCAACGACCGCCTGAAAAAAACGGTGTAGAGGTATATTCTTCTACGCCACAAGTGAGCGCACGAATAGGGTGTTTTTGGCTGCGATAAATATCGTGTGTAATGGTAGCAGGTAATTCAGGCAGCATTTGTGCTGGATTTTCCAAAGCATGCGCATAAAGACGTTGTTCTGCTAAATAATCATCATACCAAGGCGCGTGTTTGATACAACACGCTAATTCTTCGTCCCATTCTTGATACAGTTCTGCCACATTGCATTGATTATGTTCATCTAATTTAGCAATTTGTTCAGGCAGCCACGCGGCGTGTACAATGCGTAAATCATCGCGTTGCAACACAATAGGTTGTTGATTAAGTAGTTGTAAATAACGTTGTTTATCGTATTCTTTTGCCAGTTGCCAAGGCGCGTAATTATGTTCGTCTTTACAAGCGCGGTGATGAAAAAACCAGCCTGTTCCATCTTTGGCTTCTTTGTTCAAAATATTTAATTCGTGGTTACCCAAAACCATCATTGCGCCATAATGTTTTTGCGCGTTTGCAAACCAATCTAACATAGCAGGAGAATCAGGTCCCCGATCAACCAAATCGCCCACAAAAACCAATTTTCGTCCTTGTGGGTGTTTGCCATCAGGGTGATACCCCAAGTAATGCAAAAGGTTTTGAAAAGCTTCAAATTGCCCATGCACATCACCCACAATATCTAATTTGTTAGGAGGAAGATTTTGAATAAGCATTATGCTGCCTGAAAATGTTAATTGCTCATTATAACAAGGAAAATAAGTGTTTTTGCCCTAATATTTATTGATACAGCGATAATTACCTTAAAATGTATTGCAAAGGATAAAACGCTTTAAAAAAAGCGACACTTTTGTAGTGTATGTTATTTACCATTTTTTGTAGAGAATACTAGCGTTGTTTACACTTTATTACAAGATTTGAAACGATTTTTTAATTCCTGAAAAAAGAAAAACAGCGGAAAGTTTTTGGTTTCCGCTGTTTGAATGTTACAAAACTATCTGTTCAATAATTTCACTGATCTCTTCTCGATTTCGTTCAAACCCTTCTTCTTCTAACAAAGCAAGGTCATAAATAGCATAATATGCACTTTCAGTAGGTTCGTTCCATAAATTATGGTATTCAAACGCAATATCCGCTATTTGTTTATCGGAAGCATTCAATTCCAAAAGTTTTTTAAAATTTAAATAAACTTTTTCTGCTGGAATATTTTTATCCGTCAAATCCCATTTCATATATTCAATATGTTTTGACAATTCAGACAGCATTTTACTTTCCTAATTCGCTTTTGGTTGGCGGATAATGTTGGGAAATAACAGATTGACCATTAATTGATTTTGGGTGAACTCTATTCACATTTCCAG
>JAFSQZ010000025.1 GCA_017446355.1 Neisseriaceae bacterium | reverse complement strand
TGCGGTGTATGCTGCTATTGTAAGCATTTATCATTAAACATCTGTAAAACTGTGTTATTTTATTTGACAACATTTCTTGCCTATTTTTCAATATTGCCTTTCATTTGTTTTCGTTTAGAAAGTTGAGAAGTATTATGAACATTCGCCCTATTCTTTTAAGTTTGCTTTGTATCACTGCAACAGCCACATATGCCGCAGAAGAAACCACCATTGATCGCACTGTTGAAGTTGCTTATCAATGCAAAATAGATGAACAAACACGCCTACCTTTAACCGCTATGTATGGCATTAAAGGCAATGATGTTGTGGTGGCACAAGTTAAGCTCAACGGCGTTATTTCTCCTGGTATGTGGCGCATCAACAATATTTTAATGAACACTTTTGTCAGCACAGATCCACAATCGCTTCCAACTATGTGGACAACGCTGCCTGCAAATGCCGATAACCTTACCGAAGTTAATGGGGGCAAATTGTCTTATGCAGAAAAAGAAGGTATGGCACACACCATTATTGTAGAAGATTGCCAACTGGATAAAGCTGCTACACAAAAACTCAATCAACACTAACTATTTCAGGCAGCCTGAAACACATTAGGCTGCCTTATTTTTATGCTAACACGTTATCTTATCAGTATTACCTTATTGATTTTAATAGGTATACTGATCAAACGTTTACTCAATCAACAACAACGCCAAACTGTACACGAAATCGTTTTGCTCAGTGCAAAAGTAATGATTATTGTCAGTTTGGCTCTACTTGTTTGGCGATTATTTAAATAAAACCTGCTGAAATATGAAAGAAGAATCAATATGTGGCAACCCGATATCATTTTTGCACTCTTTTTAGTCGGTGCGTTTGCTGGCTTAATGTCTGGGCTTTTTGGTATTGGTGGCGGTATGATTGTGGTTCCCATTGTGTTATGGCTACTGGCAAAATTAAATATTGACAGTGCTTACACACAACACATCGCCGTAGGCACATCATTTGCCATTATGATGTTCACCACTTTCTCCAGCGCGTTGGCTCAACACAAAAAAAAGGCAGTTGAATGGTCGGCAGTGATTAAAATGTCCCCTGCGATGGTTGTCGGAGGACTACTGGGTTCATTTATCTCTCGTCATCTTTCCGCCACATTTTTACATTATTTTTTCATTGTATTTGTCATACTGGTTGGCTTAAAAATTTTGTTTAAACTCAATCCCAAGACCACTCGCCCTATGCCAGCCACACCCATCATCATTATAGTAGGTCTTATTATTGGCATTTTATCCAGCTGGGTGGGTATTGGTGGTGGCACACTCATTGTTCCCTTTTTATTATTTTGCAGTCTACCGATTCATCGTGCGGTAGGCACTTCCAGCGCATTAGCTTGGCCAATGGCGGTTTCTGGTGCAATAGGCTATTTAATCAATGGGTTAGCCATTAACAGGCTGCCTGAATACAGTTTCGGATTTTGGTACTTACCTGCTGTTGCCATTTTGGCTTGCTGTACAACGATTTTTGCGCCAATCGGGGTCAAACTCGCTCACCACTTACCTGCTGAACGTTTAAAAATGGGTATGGGTTTACTGATTCTCGGTATTGGTTTACATATGCTTTATCAACAATTTAGTGGATAAATACATCAAACAAAATGAGATTTTTCACTTTTCTACAAAAAGTTCAAAATAACGCGTTTTACAAAGGTTTCTATTAACAAATACTTAAATAAAAATGGTTTAAAAATGTGTCAAAAACTGACCACTTTTAAACCATTTTTTGTCATAAAAAGCATCAAAAAGTTACTGACCAACTTATACTTCAAACTTTTATGAGCTTAATGCCAAGAAAATCATTGAACCATCTCGCTCAATTAAAATAGGAATGTTTTCACCTGCTTGGGCAAGCGCATTTTCTAATTGCTCTTGGCTGTTTACACGTTGCCCTGCAATTTCCACAATAATATCTCCATAACGCAAACCTGCGCGTGCGGCTTGATTTTCACTGCGTAAAACCACAATTTTAGGCGAATCACCGTTTTCTATACCCAATGTTAAACCTAATTTAGCCACATCAAATGATTGCAATTTTTCGTGATGCGAAGAAAAGCCTTTGGATTGTCCCAAATTAAATTTATCTTCAGAAGAACCCAATACAATCTCAACTTCAATTTCTTGACCTTTGCGCCAAATACCTAAAGTGATTTTTTTACCTGGTGCAAGTGCGCCAATGGTCATAGGCAAATCGGTAGAAACATGCACTTCTTCACCATTTACACTACGAATAATATCACCCACTTGTAAACCTGCCTGTTGTGCAGGACTACCGTCAAGCACATTAGATATCAACGCACCTGTGGGTTTATCCAAACCAAAAGATTTAGCCAAATCATGGGTAACTTCTTGAATAACAATACCCAATTGACCACGCTCCACTTTACCTGTGGCTTTTAGCTGCTCGGCAACATTTATTGCCACTTCAATGGGAATTGCAAACGAAATACCCATAAAACCACCACTACGGCTATAAATTTGAGAATTGATACCGATCACTTCGCCTTTTAAATTATAGAGTGGACCTCCTGAATTACCAGGATTGATGGCAACATCGGTTTGAATAAAAGGTGTGTAATTTTCTTGTGGCAAAGCACGATTTTTGGCAGACACAATCCCTGCTGTTACTGAATTCTCAAAACCAAATGGTGCGCCAATAGCCACTACCCATTCACCTGTTTTCAGGCTGCCTGAATTGCCTAATGTGGCAACGGGTAAATCTGATGCTTCAATTTTTAACAAAGCAATATCAGATTTATCATCAGCACCAATCAGTTTAGCTGCGTATTCACGTCTATCGGTAAGCGTTACCTTAATGCTGCTCAAATCTTTAACCACGTGCGCATTGGTGAGAATGTAACCGCTTTTATTGATAATGACACCTGAACCAAAATTAGCACTTTCATTATCAGATTGTCCCCATTCTGGCTGGCTAGGCAGCATTCGTCTAAACAAATCATACAAAGGGTCGTCAACTATTGCGCGTTCATCGTTTTTTTGTGGTTCATTCATCGCTTGAATATTCACCACAGCACTGCCTTCACGCGCAACCAATTGAGTAAAATCAGGCAAAAGCATACTCACGGTATTGTCGTTTTGTTTAGGTTTCACTTCTTCAACAAAATCGTTTTGCAAAGGTTCTATCACTTCACTTTTGCTGGATTTTTTTGCCCATAAACCCATTGAAATAAGGATAAGAATAATGATGCCAATTAAAAAGGCAATTAGTTTAGTTTGATTATTTGCTGATTTCATCGTTTCTTCCGTACACTTTCAGGCTGCCTGAAAATAACTCACCCCAATAAAAATAAAGCCGTACCGTGTTTTTTCAACCACGTTTTTGCACGTGCCACATCATCACAATAAACAGCAACACTTTGCCAAAATGCTTTGCTATGGTTTGCGTGCCACAAATGACACAACTCGTGAATGCACACATAATCCATCACAAAATCAGGTGCACCAATGAGTCGCCAGTTTAAACGAATTCCTGTTTTTTGGCGACATACTCCCCAAAAAGTTTTTGCATTGGTTAACGTTATTTGGCTGGGTGATAAATTCATTTTATTGGCGTGTTCTGCTAATTTATTGAGTAAAACGGTTTGTGCGTGGTTTTGTAAAAAAGTACGCAACACTTGTTGTTGTTGCAAAAATGGTAAATGGGGTACATAAAATATTTCATTCTCATAGCAAAACTGATTTTGAGAAGTTATTTTTATGGTTTGTAACTGTCCACGAAACCATATTTTTTCAGGCAGCATTTCCGTCTTGGGTTCAGATAAATCAGGTGTTTGCAACACACGTGCAATCACATCTTGATGACTGTCCAGCCAATTTAATAATCGTTTAACCGACAAATATTTAGGCACACTGATTTTCAGGCTGCCTGAATCTATTTTTCGCAAAATAATATTTTTCTTGGCATTTCTTAAAATGCGCAATTTTAATTCACGCCCTTGCCAAAGATACTGCAAATCCATTTTACACACTTGGACGATAACACGGACCTTGTCCAGTTATCTCATCTTGTTGCGCTTCAATCCACGTTTCACAGGCATTCATTAAATCTTTTTCATCTCCAGTTTCATAAGAAATTGCCTGACCAATGCGCACTTCAATCACGCCACTGTATTTCAAAAACGAATTTTTTGGCCAAAACTCACCACTGTTATGCGCCACAGGCACTAAATCCATTTGAAACATTTTTGCCATTTTGGCTGCGCCCAATTTATATCTACCACGCTGTCCAGCAGGAATTCTGGTTCCCTCTGGGAAAATGGCTATCCAAAAACCTTCATTTTTACGCGCCATACCTTGTTTGATGAGCTGTTGCGTAGCTTGCATACCTGCTTTGCGGTCAATACCAATGGTTTTACCCATTTTTAAACCCCAACCAAAAAACGGTATCCGAAACAATTCTTTTTTGGCAACATAAACTTGCAAAGGAAAAATCTCTTGTAAAGCCAATGTTTCCCAACCGCTTTGATGTTTGGAACAAATAATGGCAGGCTGTTTAGGAATATTTTCTACGCCTTTGACTTCATAACGCAACCCCACAATATTTTTCAACGACCACAATAATAGTCGCGCCCAAGCTCGCCCTACTTTGTTCACGCCTCTTGGCACCAACATTGCGGGAAATAAACAAAAAAACATCACCACCGTGCTGACACACACAATCAACCAATGAATTAAATTTTTAATGATTAACATTGTTCACTATCTTTCAGGCTGCCTGTAACATAAGAAAATACTGCGTGTTTTCAGTGAAGCTGCCTGAAACACGCAGTTGGTATTGATGATTAAATCGCCGAGTCGTTGAGTTCGCCCGTGCGAATGCGAATAACTTCTTCAACGGGTAAAACAAAAATTTTACCATCACCAATTTTGCCTGAACGCGCACTTTCTACAATGATTTCTACAGCACGCTCCACTTGTTCATCAGACAACACAATTTCTACTTTAACTTTGGGTAAGAAATCCACAGCGTATTCTGCATCACGATAAATTTCAGTGTGTCCTTTTTGACGACCAAAACCTTTGACTTCGGTAACAGTCATGCCTTGTACCCCAACATCTGACAAGGCCTCACGCACATCATCTAATTTGAACGGTTTAATGACCGCTGTAATCATTTTCATCGTTAATCCCCTTGATTAAAAATGGTTGTTTGATTTTAGGTTGCCTGTTTACTGTTTTTTGGTATTCCAAGCGTTATCCAGTTGAGTTCCTGCGGATTGTAATTGAGTTTCCAATGTGTTTTGCAACGCTTCCGCAGCCTGATATTTTTCTTCCAAGTTTTTGAGTTGCGTTTGCCAATAAGACACTTGGGAACGCGCGTTTTCTAAATCTTTACGCAGTTGTACAGTTTGTCCTTTTTGTGTGTTGTATTCTTTTAAAACTTGCTGATACGCCACTTGTGCACTGAGTAAATCATCTGCATAAGCACCACCAAAACTTACAGCGATAAGCAAAGAAAACAAGAACTTGTTCATAAAAAACTCCCAGTGATGAAATTGGAATAATCAAAGCCGTGCACAAGCAATTTGTTCAATGTGCTTGATAATCGACTGATTGCTTGGAATATCACGCAAAGTTTGTTCAGCCCAAGT
>JAFSQZ010000219.1 GCA_017446355.1 Neisseriaceae bacterium | reverse complement strand
CAAAACGCAATCGTTCAGGCTGCCTGAAACCTGTGCAAAACCCTACTATATAAAAATAAAACGCCATAGGTTAGATTTTTTATTCATCGTTTGGTTTTGCAAAAGTTTCAGACTTTGGTATTTTTTGCTCATCAATGTTGACAGTGTGAACAATAAAAGCTGGCTCTTTGGGCGAGTACGATTTTTTTAATGGGTGTGCCACATTGTTTACAAGCGAGATTTTGGCGTGAATAAACCATATATTCTTGTTGAAAATACCCACTTTTACCATCGCTGTTCACAAAATCACGAAGTGTGCTGCCACCTTGTGTGATGGCACGTTTTAAAATGGTTTTGATGGCGTTTACCAGTTGTTTACATTCTTCAAACGTAATGGCTTTGGCAAGGCGTGTGGGCAAAATGCCTGCCTGAAACAGGCTTTCGTTGGCGTAAATATTGCCAACGCCAACAACAATGTGATTATCCATCAGCGCAACTTTGATGTTGCGGTTACAGTGTTGAAGTCGCTGAAAAAGATAGTTGGCAGTGAAGTTTTTAGACAAAGGTTCTGTACCGAGATTTTGTAATAAGGGGTGGTGTTGTGCGATACTGTTAAACCATAAAATCGCCCCAAAACGGCGTGGGTCGTGGTAACGCAAAATGGTGTTGTTGTGAAAAATAAAATCAACGTGGTCGTGTTTATCAGGCGCGCTCTCTTGGGTCAAAATGCGCAAGCTGCCTGACATACCAAGATGAATAATAAGTATGCCACTGGGAAAAGTGAGTATTAAATATTTTGCTCGACGTTCACAATTCAAAACAGGCTGTTCTGCCAGTATTTCAGGCAGCTTGGCATCAATTTTCCATCGCAGTTGATGTTGGCGAATAATGACTTTTGCAATCGTTTGCGTTTGAATGTGAGGCTTAATGCCGCGTAAGGTGGTTTCTACTTCTGGTAATTCTGGCATAACGTTTTTATTTGCTGATTTCTGTTTAATGGTCTAATGTTTCTTCATCTAATTGTTTCAGCCACGCCATTTTTTCGGCAATTTTGATTTCTAATCCACGTGAAACAGGTTGATAAAAATCAGGTTCTGCTAAATTTTCTGGCATATAGGTTTCGCCCGCTGCATAAGCATTGGGTTCATCGTGGGCATAACGGTATTCTTTACCATAACCCAATTCTTTCATCAATTTGGTTGGCGCGTTGCATAGGTGAATGGGAACTTCTGCACTGCCGTGTTGTTGAACAAATTCACGCATTTGATTATAGGCTTTGTAGCCTGCATTGGATTTTGCCGCAGCGGCAAGATAAAGCACGGCTTGCGCGAGTGCCAATTCACCTTCTGGACTGCCTAGTCGTTCGTAAGTTTGCGCGGCATCGTTGGCAATGGTCAGCGCACGTGGGTCGGCTAAACCGATGTCTTCCCAAGCCATTCGTATGATGCGCCGCGCCAAATAACGTGGGTCTGCGCCACCATCTAACATTCGGCAAAACCAATATAAAGCGGCATTCGGGTGCGAACCGCGTACGGATTTGTGTAAAGCAGAAATTTGGTTGTAAAACTGTTCACCACCTTTATCAAAACGGTGGCTTTTTTGTCCTAAATTTTTACCCACATCATCAAGCTTAATGTGCGTATGATTTTGCGCCAATGCCGCATTTAGCAATTGTTCTAAAATATTGAGTAAACGACGTGCATCACCATCGGCTGCCTGAATAATGCTGTCGCGTGCATCATCGTTTAGCTGAATGTTCTGGTATTCAGGCAGCCTGAATACTTTTTCTGTCAATTGGGTTAATTCATTTGAATTTAAGGGTTTTAACACATAAACTTGTGCGCGTGAAAGCAGTGCAGAATTTACTTCAAACGATGGATTTTCAGTGGTGGCACCGATAAATGTGATTAAACCACTTTCTACATACGGCAAAAAAGCATCTTGTTGTGCTTTGTTAAAACGATGCACTTCGTCCACAAATAAAATGGTTTTTTGCCCTTGTTGCAGAGCAATTTCTGCTTTGCTAACGGCTTCACGAATGTCTTTTACACCTGAAAATACTGCTGAAATAGGCAAAAATTGTGCTGCAAAACCTTGTGCCAAAATCCGTGCAAGCGTGGTTTTGCCAATACCAGGTGAACCCCAAAGCAACATAGAATGCGGTATGCCACTTTCTAATGCCACGCGCAAAGGTTTACCTTCGCCGATTAAGTGTTGTTGCCCAACCACTTCGTCTAAATTTTTCGGACGCAATCGTTCAGCAAGGGGGGCTTGAATGGGGGAAGTGAATAAATCTTGCATTGTGTTTTTCTTTCAGGCTGCCTGAAATCTTTGCAAAACAAATCGTTAACGTGTTGCTCCATTATACGGAAGCTTTGTCTTCAAAACCTGTGATTTCCAAACCAAAGCCTGTTAAGCCATTCATATTGGAAGGTTTTCCTAAAACACGCATTTTTTTAACGTTTAAACTGGCAAGAATTTGTGCGCCAATACCGTAGGTTTTTCTGTCCCATTTGCGTTGCAGTGGTTTCGGTTTAGGCATCGTGCGTGCCAACAAAGCACCACCATCTTCTGTTCTGTGCAACAAAATAATCACGCCACATTCGGCTGACTGAATGCGTTCCAATGCAGCAGGTAGCGACCAAGAGTGTTCCGTATTCGGTTGCAAAAAGTCCATTGCGCTAAATGGTTCGTGGACGCGTACCAACGTTTCTTCTGCATTTTCAGGCTGCCCTTTGATAAGAGCTAAATGAGTGTCGCCATTGAGTTTGTCTACATAAACACGTTGTTGAAAATCACCCCACAGCGTGTGAATTTGGCTACTGCCCATTTCTTCCAACAAACTTTCTGTGCGACTACGGTATTCAATTAAATCCGCAATGGTGCCAATTTTAAGATTGTGTTGTTTGGCAAATGCCATCAATTCAGGCATACGCGCCATTGTGCCATCGTCATTAACAATTTCACAAATAACAGCAGCTGGCGTTAATCCTGCCATTTGCGCCAAATCCACACCTGCTTCTGTGTGTCCTGCACGCACCAAAACGCCACCTTTTTGTGCGCGTAAAGGGAAAATGTGTCCTGGTTGAACAATGTCTTCGGCAACGCTGTTAGGATTCACGGCAACTTGAATGGTACGCGCACGGTCAGCAGCTGAAATACCTGTGGTTACACCTTCACGTGCTTCAATAGAAACGGTGAAATTGGTGCCGTATTGTGTGCCATTACTTTGCGTCATCATAGGCAAACCCAATTTGTCAATTAAGGCATCGTTCATCGGTAAACACACCAAACCGCGTGCGTGTTTAATCATAAAATTGATGGCTTCTGGCGTAACAAATTGCGCCGCTATCAATAAATCACCTTCGTTTTCACGGTCTTCTGCATCGGTGATGATCACCATTTTGCCTGCTTTAATGTCGGCAATAATTTCTGGAATAGTAGAAATGTGCATGTTAATGTTCTCAAAAACAAAAATAATTATAAATGGGAGATTTTAACAGTTTCAAACGCAACAAGCTATTATCAGGCAGCCTGAAACATTTATTTAAACGTCCAATGTTCATTAAATAGCCAACCTGTTTCTGCGCTGATTTTTTGTTGAAGTTCATTACGCATTTGAATGTATTGATTCATTTTGATGATACTGTCTGTTTCAGGCAGCCTGAATGCGGGGAGTTCAATAAGGTCGTGATATTTTCCGCTGCGGTAGTGTTTTAAAAATGAATATTGTATTTTTTTGGTTTTTCGGTTGATGTTTATGTAATAAAAATGCGCTTTGCGACTGTTTACGAGATGAAAAAGAATAGTCCCTCCGATTGCGATGATTAAGTTCGCAATAAAATATCGCATACCACCATCTAACACCAGTATAATAATAAACCCAATCACACCTATTGCAATGCTCTCTAAAACATCAAAGCGATATTGTTCTTTTGTTCTGTTTTCTTTAAAAACGTAGTGAATTTTTTCCTTGCCACTGTCCCATTCAGATAATACCCGCAACAAGGTTTGTTCTGCTGTTTCGTTTTCTTTGCTACTGGAAATATTTATCATCATCTTTCAGGCTGCCTGAATATTTAATGTATAGGTTTGAGT
>JAFSQZ010000218.1 GCA_017446355.1 Neisseriaceae bacterium | reverse complement strand
GTTCGGCTTCATTAGACAAGGAAAACTGTTCTAATTTATTGCCTTGCCATTGCCATAATTTCGCGCTGAATTTGCTGCGACTTTTGTGGCTGTCTAAATGAATGCTCCAATATTCTTGTTGTTCAAATGTGCGAATTTCGTTTTCACGCTCACAAATCAATCGTAAAGCTGGTGATTGCACGCGTCCTGCACTTAAACCACGACGAATTTTTTTCCACAATAAAGGGGAAAGATTAAAGCCTACTAAATAATCCAAAGCACGGCGTGCTTGTTGCGCGTCTACTAAATGTACATCTAAATCGCGCGGTGCTTTTAAGGCTGCCTGAATGCCTTTTTGGGTTACTTCGTGAAACACTACGCGCTGCATTTTATCCGCCACGCCTTTTAATCCACGTTTGCTTTTTAAAATTTCTGCAATGTGCCAAGAAATGGCTTCCCCTTCTCTATCTGGGTCGGTTGCTAGATAAATATGTTCAACTTGTTTTGCAGCGGCCACGATTGCATCAACGTGTTTGCTGTTTTTGCTGATGATTTGATATTTCATCGCAAAATCGTTTTCAGGGTCAACTGCGCCGTTTTTCGGAATTAAATCGCGTACATGACCAAACGATGCCAACACTTCAAAATCGTTGCCTAGATATTTTTTAATGGATTTAATTTTATTCGGAGATTCAACAATCAATAAATTTTTAGCCATTTTGTTCCTACTGAATACTGAATATTGATGATTTTTCGCTGCCTGAAACTTCTTTTTTTATATTCTGATAATTAAGTGGTTTTTGGCAAGTACTTTTCATAAAAATAGCACAACCTATTTAAATCAGTTATAGAGTTATGCTAAAAATAAAAATTATGTTCAGGCTGCCTGAATTATTGTCTAATGCCTGGTCCGAGCAATACTGAAAGTAACTCATCGCCAATTAAGGCTGGCAATTCAGAACGATGCGCCCATAAAACCAGCAATGCCAAAGACTTGGCGTTTTCCAAAGTTATCTCGTCATACGGTAAGCACATCAATGCGTGAATCACAAACTCACGCTGACTAAACGATAAGGCACGCGTTTGACTTAAAAAATGTAATAAACCACGAATTTCACTGGATAAAACCGCTGTTTCTTCTTCGTGGTAAATCCGTAAGACATTGTGTTCAGGCAGCGTTTCTTCAATGGGAATGTCTGCCAAAAGCTGCATAACCGTCAGTGCTTCACCAATATCTTCATCTTCAAATCCTGCAATATGCAGCATTTGACCTAAATCTTGCCCTGTTGGACAAGCTTGAATATCGGTAAAATTTTCAATTAAAAAAGCAACCAGTTCTCTCATAATGACGCACGCATTCCATTAGGAAGTTTTGGGTTCAGTTTAAAAGCGTTGAATTCTACACTATTTTTATGGGGCTTTACGCGTTCTTTACAATACCCATTATATTGGTCTATTGGTTTTTAAATCCTGTTTATCAAAAAATAACAAAAAGAAATTTGTTATTTCGTTCACTTTATTCAGAATAATGGGGTTTACAAAAGTTTCTTAATGCTTAATTTTACGGTGTTTTTTACGAACCAGTTTCGGTAACATACCGCTGTTTGTGCCAAATAAGACCGATAAAACATACCAAATACCACAAAATAAAATAATGGTGGGTCCTGATGGTATGCCTGCTGGGTGATGATACGATAAAAGCAAACCTGCAACACCACACACTAATGCACCAACCACTGACATCAATAACAAACCACCCATACTGCGTACCCATAAACGTGCAGCAATGGCAGGTAGCATCATTAAGCCTACTGACATCAAGGTTCCCAAAGCTTGGAAACCCACCACTAAATTCATCACTACAAGTACCAAAAATGCAATGTGCCACAAACCGCCGTTGCCTTTAACGGCGTGTAAAAATAAAGGGTCAATGCTTTCCAACACCAGCGGACGAAACATAATGGACAAAGCAATCATCGTGAAACTTGCCACCACGCCCATCAATTGTAAAGATGTTAAATCCACCGCCAATAATGAACCAAATAACAAATGCAACAAGTCAACGCTGTTGCCATTTAAACTGACCAAAATCACACCAATGGCTAAACTGCTTAAATAAAAAGCAGCAAAATTGGCATCTTCTTTTACTTCGGTAAAACGACTCACCAAACCTGCCAAAAATGCCATTACCATACCCGCTAAAAAACCACCTAAACTCATTGCTGGCAAACTTAAACCTGCCACCATATAACCAATCGCTGCACCTGGTAATACCGCATGGCTTAACGCATCACCAATCAAACTCATTCGGCGCATCACCAGAAAAACACCTACTGGTGCCGCCGATAAGGCTAAAAAGATTACCGATGCCAAAGCATAGCGCATAAACGAAAATTCAATAAACGGTTCTATCAAATATTGGTAAAGCATCATTTTTCTATTCATCAATTCTAAAATGACTGTTTGTCATTTAAGCTGAAACTTTGAATAAAGCAAGGAGTAAGGCAATTGAACTGTATTTTTCATAAAATTTTAAACAGTTATTATGCTGCCTGAATAAACGTTCAGGCAGCATATTTTAATATTTATGTCATCACCATTTAACCGCGCGTCCATATCGTGCCATCGCTACCATCACGTAACACAATATTATGTTTGGCAAGCAAATCGCGAATGCGGTCAGATTCTGCCCAATTTTTTTCGGCACGCGCTGTTTGACGTTGTGCGATTAAGTTTTCAATTTCTTCATTGCTTAATCCGTCTTGATGACCACTTTGCAAAAAGTCTTGCGGTGTCATTTGCAACAAACCTAATACACCTGCTAAAACTTTCAGGCAGCCTGAAAGTTCTGTTGATTGGGTTTTATTGGTTTCGTTTGCTAATTCAAATAATACCGCCATCGCTTCTACTGTGCCAAAATCATCGTTCATTGCGGCGAAAAAACGGCGCGTGTAATCATTGGCTTGCTCGGTTAAAACAAAATCGCTGGGGGGAATATTGTGCAAAGTGTTATAAAGGCGCGTTAGTGCATTTTTGGCATCGTCTAAATGTGCGTCAGAGTAGTTTAGTGGGCTACGGTAGTGCGCACGCAAGATGAAAAAACGCACCACTTCTGGGTGGTATTTTGCTAACACTTCACGAATGGTGAAAAAGTTGCCCAATGATTTGGACATTTTTTCGTTGTCCACACGAATAAAGCCGTTGTGCAACCAGTATTTTACGTGGCTTTGCGTTTCGTTTTGGCAGTCGCAATGGTGTGCGCCACAGCTTTGGGCGATTTCGTTTTCATGGTGTGGAAACTGTAAATCTGCACCACCGCCGTGAATATCAAATGTTTCGCCAAATAATTCGTGTCCCATAGCAGAACATTCAATGTGCCAACCAGGACGACCGTTGCCCCAAGGACTTTGCCAAGAGGGTTCTTCTGGTTTCGCGGCTTTCCACAGTACAAAATCCAAAGGGTCGCGTTTAAATGTGTCTACTTCTACGCGTTCTCCCGCACGCAAGTCGTCCAAAGATTTGCCTGAAAGTTGTCCATAAGCAGCAAATTCGCGCACAGCGTAATACACATCACCATTTTCAGCAGCATACGCTTTGCCGTTGGCAATCAATCGCTCAATCATCGCAATCATTTGTGCAATGTGTTCGGTCGCTTTGGGTTCAACATCAGGACGTTGCACGCCCAGCGCATCGCTGTCTTCGTTCATCGCGGCGATAAAACGTGCTGTTAATGCTTGAATACTTTCACCATTTTCGTTGGCACGTTTAATGATTTTGTCGTCAATATCTGTGATGTTACGTACATAAGTGAGTGGATAGCCGCTTTGACGCAACCATCGCGCCACCATATCAAACACCACCAATACTCGTGCGTGTCCTAAATGACAGTAGTCATAAACCGTCATACCACAAACATACATACGTACATTTTTGGCATCAATGGGGGTAAAGATTTCTTTTTGACGAGTCAGTGTATTATAAATTTTTAACATATATTCAATTGGTTATTAACAAGCTAGATGAATTTAATATAATTTAATATTCAAGTGCAACACTTGAATTGAAATAAAAGGTGAGATGGCTTACCGTCATCTCACCAAGTAGCGAAAGATACCATACAGAACAATATCTTGACAACGATTTAAACGCTGTGCTGACCATTAAAATAATCAATAATGGAACCATTAAAAAAACTTTGTAAAATCGCTTGTGCCGCCACTTGGTCTAATGCGACTTTGCGCTTTTTGCCAAAAACTTGGGCTTGCGTTAAGAGTTCTTCGGCATAAACCGATGATAATCGTTCGTCTATAAAAAATACAGGCAGCCTGAAACGTCCGTTTAAGCGTTGTCCAAATTTGCGTGCCAAATGACTTAATTCGTGTGTTTCACCATTTAAATAACAAGGTAAACCTACCACCAAATATTCAGGCTGCCATTCTTGAATAAGATTTTGAATGTGATGAAATTTTTCCTGATTACTGCTGCCTGAAACTGTGGTTAATGGTGTCGCAATGTGTAAACTTAACTCGCCTTGCGCCACGCCAATACGGCTTTCACCAAAGTCAAATGCTAAACACATTCCGCGCTCTGGTGTTTTCCATTCATTAAGCATAAGCACCCTTATTGATTAGGTTTTCGGGTTTGATGCCCAATTTTGCCAAAGCGGCGTGATAACGTTTTTCTGGTTGTATTTCAAACAAAATGTCTTGACTTGCAGGCGCAGTGAGCCACTTGTTTTCAGCCAATTCTTTTTCCAGCTGTCCTTTACTCCATTGCGCGTAACCTATGGTTAATTGCAAGTATTTCACTTCGCTGTGTTCGCTGGTTAGGTTTTCTAAAATATCGTGCGATGTTGTCATCGCGATGTCATCACTGACCACTAAACTATTTTGCCAATTACCAACGGGCGTATGCACAATAAAACCGTGATTGGGTTGCACGGGACCACCTACTAAAATAGCGTGATTTTTGTACCGGTCTGGCACTTCTTTACCGTCTGCATAAAAAATCACGTCCAAACCAACTGGCATAGGTTTGTTGATGACAACGCCTAATGCGCCATCTTCATTATGTTCACAAAGAAAAACAACGCTGTTGCTGAAAAACAAATCGTTTTCATCGCTGGGCATCGCAATTAAAAAATGATTACTTAAATCAATGGTTGTGTCCATACAAATAACAACACTCATCAAAATTAAACAGAACAAAGCAGAAATGGTGGGCAAGCTTATTTTTTCAAGAGTATGCTTGCATTCAGACGAAGGCTTTTTAGGCGTTATGGATATCATTAACGCTTTGCAAAGTTTTCAGGCTGCCTGAAACGCTTATTATAAAGCTTAAACCAATAATAAAATGATTTTCTCAAATACCACACAAATAATAATGTGGCTTTTACGGTTTTTTACGCATCAGCCGTTTATGGTGAACTTGTTTTTCAGGCAGCAAGACTTTATCTTTAATGTTTTGGAAATGTTTTGAAAATTAAAGAAAGAATAAATAATGCATTATGTATTGTTTGCTTTATTGGCAATGTTGGGTTTGGAAATAATGTCTATTGTGTTGGTTACCCAAATAATTGGTGGCTGGGCAACCTTAATATTGATGATTGTTAGCTTTATTTTGGGTTCGTTTATTATGCGCCGCACTGCTGGGTTAAGCTCTCTTTTAATGGGGGGCGCGGTTTTTCGTTCGGGAAACAATGTGTCGCTTTATCAAATGCTTTGGCCAATTCGTATTCCTGTTGCCGCTTTTTTATTGATGATGCCGGGTTTTTTGTCTAGCCTAATCGCGCTGATTTTATTGATTCCATTTCAAGGAAAACCGCTTTCAGGCAGCCATTCATCGCAAACTTTTGGGCATACTTTTGACGGTTTCACGCGCACATCACGACCTGATGACGATGACATTATTGATGGTGATTTTGTGGTCAAAAATCCTGACCATTCCTCTTCATCTTCACACAAAATAGAACGCATTGAGTATAAAAAATAAGGGTTTCAGAAATTGTCAAGCTGGTTGAAACCACTGTAAAAACTAACTTTATTATTCGTGATTCTGAACGTAAGCGAAAAATCTCTTTAACATCACAAAATGAGTTTCTTCGTTAGTAGTAAAGTTATTGGAGAAGTGGCAGTATTGATATAGGACTACTTTTGTATTACTATTCTAGGTGTTTTGTTGTAGGAGATTGATGATGATTGCTAATCAGGAAGTAACCAGCGTAAAACTCGGTTACAGAAAAGCCATATTGCAAGAACTGGCACAAGATTTAGGTGGTAGCGTTCATAGTATCGTGATAGATGCCGTAGACAAACACATTGAGCATCTAAAATCCAAACAAGCCTACGACAGGCAAGCAATGAAAGCTTACAAGAATTTTCAAGAAACTGGTTTGCATATCACGTTTAACGAATTCAAAGACTGGGTGGATAGCCTAGAAACTGACGAGCCAAAGGATATGCCACAATGCCACAAGTGAATTTGCTCATCACTCAGCTTGCTCAATCTGATTTAATGCGCGTTTTCAATTTTTTGAACGATTTAGGAGCAAGCAAACAAGCAAATACAGTGATGCAGTTGTTGAGAAACTCTTTTATTACCACTCAAAACCAACCGAACAACGGCAGAAAATACGAGTTATCCGTGGAAGGAGAAACCTTATCAAATGTCCGAGAAGTCCTTGTTCCATATGGAAAAAGCGGATACAGTTACCTGTTTTGGTATAACACTCAAAGCAATCAGGTGTTGATATTGGCGGTGAAACATTTCCGAGAAAATGGCTACCGTTCACTGCCTTACCTTAAAAATGACGAATTTTAAACTTCCAAAAACCGCATCAAAGTTGCATACACTTCATCTACACTCGGATTTTGTCCAATACCACCAAGATTGATAGACGTATTTGTTTCTTGAATACCTGTGCGAGCAGGATTGGTGTCGGTGTATAAACCAATCACCACTGTATTGACGGCATTGGCTAAATGTAAAAAACCTGTATCCACGCCAATAACTGCGCGTGCGTGATGCATTAAATAGGCTGCCTGTAAAAGATTTAATTTGGGACAAACTTGAGCGTTTGGCAAAGCTGATGCAATACGTTGTGCGCGGGCGTATTCAACATCGTTTCCCCAAGGCAGTAATACTGGAAAACCGTCTTTTTGGTGCGTGCGCGTAAACAAATCAATCCAATTTTTTTCTGACCACAATTTAGAATCGCGACTGGTGGCGTGGCAAGCAACGTAATAATGTTCAGGCAGCTTATCAATGCTGCCTGAAAGTGGCACGTTCACACCAAAGTCTGCTTGTCCTTGCACGTCATAATCAAAAATGCGTGCAAACAATTGACGCGTGCGCAACACAACGTTTTCGTGTTTATCCACTTGAAAATGTCGGTCATAAAACCAAGCCGCCAAAGGCTCTCGCGCACAGTCTTTGTTTAAACCATAAATAGGTGCTTTTGCCATTTTGGCAAAAAACGCGCTTTTTAATAGCGATTGACTGTCCACCACCAAATCAAAATGTTCATTTTTTAATAATTGCGCAAGGTTTTTCAGGTGTTCACGATTTTCTTTTTTCCATAATTGTTTACGCCATTTTCGCCAGCTTAATTCGTGAACCTTATGCACAAACGGATGCAAACGCGCAATATCCGCAAAACTACTCTCACAAAGCCAATGCAGTGATAAATCTGGACGATGACGTGCTAAATCTGTAATCGCAGGTAAAGTGTGTACCAAATCGCCCATACTGGACATTCTAATCAATAAAACTTTCATTTTTTTCTTTCCGCCAAAAGCCTGAAACATTAAAAATTCATTCTGCACCACAACAAATTGTTTTCAGGCTGCCTGAAATATTGGAAACTGTTCTTCGTTGTTATAGATAAACACTTAACTTTTTCTTTATAAGCAACGTGAAATTATAGTATAAAACCGTCATACGCTTTTGCGTTATAATCACACTCTTATTCAGTTATCAAAGGATAGTGTTATGCGAATTTTGCTGACGGGCGCAAAAGGACAAATCAGTCAATTTATTAAACAACAAAAACCCGATAATTGGGAAATGATTGCCACCGATTCTAAAACTTTGGACATTACCAGCCCTGCCAGTGTGAACAATATGGTGCATAATTTTGAACCTGATGTCATCATCAACACTGCTGGTTATACCAATTTAGATGCAGCCGAAGAAAATCAAGAACAGGCTTTTGCGGTCAATTCAGAAGGCACACGTCTTTTAGCACAAGCAGCCGCTAATTTAGGCATTCACTTTATCACTTTATCCAGTTCTTACGTTTTTGATGGACAAAAACACGCGCCTTATAGCGAAAGCGATTACCCCAATCCGCTCTCCAAATACGCCCAATCACAATTGGCTGGTGAATTACTGGCTTTGGCAACCAATCCAGAAAGCATTATTATCCGCACTTCTTGGGTGTTTTCCGAATATGGCAACAATATTTTGACTCATTTAGTCAATCACGTAAAAGACACACCACTGACAATGCCCAACAACAAAATTGCCTGTCCAACTTATGCAGGCGATTTAGCCAATGTCCTTATCCAATTAGCTTCCGACCGTCATATTTCTCGCGGCATTTTTCATTATTGTGGCGACAAAGCCGTAAGCTGTTTTGAATTCACACAAACCGTTTTCAAAGAATTAAGCAGCTTAACCACGTTCAACACAGAATTACTTGCCAGCACAGAAGAAAACAAACATTCAAGCTTATTGCCAGCTTATTCCGTACTCTCTTGCGACAAATTGCGCACACTCGGTTATGCACAATCCAATTGGCAAGCAGCCTTAAAACGTATCCTGCCTGAAATGATTACACGCTAATATTCAGGCAGCCTCTTAAAATTTTAAAGTGAATAATCAATATGTTAAGCAATTCAACCATTTTAATTACAGGCGGTACAGGTTCTTTTGGGAATACTTTTGTTCGTTTGACTTTGACGCGTTACAACCCTAAAAAACTCATTATTTTCTCGCGAGATGAGATGAAGCAATGGGAAATGGCGAAAAAATTTCAAGGCGATTCTCGTGTACGATTTTTTATTGGCGATGTGCGTGATAAAGACCGTTTGTATCGTGCTTTGGACGGCGTAGATTATGTCGTTCATGCCGCCGCTACCAAAATTGTGCCCACAGCAGAATACAATCCGTTTGAATGCGTTAAAGCCAATATTCACGGTGCGATGAACTTGATTGATGCCTGTATTGATAAAGGCGTAAAAAAAGTTGTTGCTTTGTCTACTGATAAAGCCAGTTCTCCTGTAAATTTATACGGTGCCACCAAATTGGCTTCCGACAAATTATTTGTCGCAGGCAACGCGTATTCAGGCGAACACGGCAGCCGTTTTGCGGTAGTGCGTTATGGCAATGTGATGGGGTCGCGAGGTTCGGTGATTCCATTTTTCTTATCGGTGCGTAAAGACGGCGTTTTACCGATT
>JAFSQZ010000217.1 GCA_017446355.1 Neisseriaceae bacterium | reverse complement strand
TCGCCGTCGTCCCATACTTGCAAACTGATGTAGTTTTCATCTTTTTCGCGAACATAAATCACCAGTGATGAACGTGTTTTACTACAATACCGCCAACCGTTATTACACAAATTCCATAAAATTTGTAATAAATGATACGAATCAAAAAACACGTATAAGCGTGCTGATATGGGCAATATAATTTTAAAACAGCCTGAACCTTTAATGTTTAATTTTGTTAAAACAAATTCCTGCCTGAAATCTTCTAATAATTGTTCTAAATCAATCCGTTCTCTGTTCACACGGTCTTTTTTATTCAATAAAGACACTTCTTCAATCATTCTATCAATACGGGCAATATTGTTTTCTATGATATGACATAATTTTTCTGTCATTTTATTGCCTTCTTCGGCTTCCAAAAGCAAGCCATTGGCTTGACGCATAGCGGATAGTGGATTGCGAATTTCGTGTGCCAAATTAGCCGTTAATTGTCCTAATGATGCTAATTTCACGGTTTGGGCTTCAATTTGTCGTTCTTGTTCCAAACGAAAAAACAAGGTTAAAAATTGTTCTCGCTCTCTCACTAATGGAATGGCGCGAATGTGCGTGCTTTTACCGTTTAATTGACAAGTGATTTCAAAATGTTGGTGTACATTGTTTCGCCAGCGATTGATGATTTCAAACAAGAATCTGGCACTGTCGCCCACCCGTAAAAACGGAAAATATTGCAAGGCTTTGCGGTTAAATAACCAAATCCGTCTTTTTCTGTCCACCACCACAGCCGCTTCTTGCATACGGTTCATCACAATTCTGTTTAATAGGTCAACACGCACATACGCTTGCTGACTTTCTTCAATATCGTCATCGGCTTGTACCGCGTAAGTTACCAAAAACGAAGTCAGCAAAGAAACCACAAAAAACGAAGCAATTAAAGCAACTTGGTTAAACAGTAATAAACTGTCTTCTGCTAAAAAATCCGTACGCTGCAAATAGTATTTTAAGAAAATCTCATAAAGCACCCATAATGTTGCATACGTAGCGTAAATCAGTGGATATTGCCCATAATTTAATAAACACGCAATCGCCAAAAAGGGCAAAACCAACACGCCTAGCCCTGTTCCTACACCGCCAAGTAAATACACCAGCCACAGAATCATACTGATGTCTACTACGGAAGTTATATCAGGCATATAGTTTTTTTGTTGTTGCTGCTGCCAACTGGGATTCAGATAACTGAATACTGCCAGCATTGCATAAAGTACCCACCAAAAATAAAGTAGGCGTGTATTTTGGTATGCCACCCCAACCATATCCTGTGGAATGGTTTGGGTAAACTGCATAATCATCAAAAACGCCAGCAACACCAATAGCAATACGACACGCATCACATTTAAAATAGTGGTCGCCCGCTTGATTTGCTTATTCCAAAAACGAGTAGGAAATTGTTTTTGTTTCATTTCTTATGCTTCTTATGCTGCCAAAATAGTAATAATGCTGCCTGAAATATCCAATAATTTACCTTTGCGTCCACGTTTGGCGCGAATATCAGCCGTTTTTAAACGCTCGCTGCTGATACCGCCACGTTTGCCTTGAATGTGTACGTTGTATTCTTCACTTTGTAAAACATTGACGTGCGTTAATTGGTCATTTTCTTGCAAACTCATTAACTGTAAACCACGTCCTTTTGCCATGATTTTCATTTCTGTGATGGAAAACGCCAATAAGCGTTTTTGTTCACTTGCTAAAATCACTTGGCAATCAGGGTTAATCAAGGACGATTGATACACTTTTACAGGCAGCAAGGCAGTTTCGCCATCATTTAAACTTAATACGGTTTTGCCTGCTTTTAAGCGCGAATGTAAATCTTCTAATTTGGTAATAAAACCGTAACCGCCTGAATTAGCCAGTAAATAATGGTCGCTCATTTCGCCTGCTAATAAGGTTAAAACTTTCGCGCCATTTGGTAAATCAATTAACGATGCCATCGGTATGCCATCACCACGCCCTTTGGGAACTTCCGCTGGGTCAATGGTGTAACTGCGCCCCGATGAATCTATAACCACAACTGCCTGAACCGTGCGCGTTTCTAAAATTTGTTGCAAACCATCACCTTCTTTAAACGAGATTTGGCTAGCATCTATATTGTGTCCTGCGCGACTGCGTAACCAACCTTGTTGCGACAAAATTAAAGTAATGGGTTCGTCTGCTGTGGTTTGTGTCAGTGTTGCGCGTTCGGCTGCCTGAATCAGTGTGCGGCGTTCATCACCAAATTGCTTCGCATCGGCTTGCATTTCTTTGATAATCAGTTTTTTCTTATCGTCTTCATTAGCCAATAAATGTTTCAGGCTGCCCTGTTCTTCGCGTAATTCATTGAGTTCTTTTTCTAATTTAAAGCCTTCTAAACGCGCCAGTTGACGTAAACGAATTTCTAAAATATCTTCAGCTTGAAGTTCAGTCAGCGAAAAAACTTGCATCAATTCAGTTTTTGGCTCATCTGCTTCACGAATCACACGTATCACTTCATCAATATGCAAAAACGCAATCATACGTCCTTCTAAAATGTGAATGCGTTTTTCCACAGCATCTAAACGATGTTGCAAACGGCGCGTTACCGTATGTACACGATAATCCAACCACTCACTTAAAATGGTTTTTAAGTTTTTCTGTTGTGGACGATTGTCCAAACCCATCATCACCAAATTAACCGACACATTGCCTTCTAAACTGGTTTGCGCCATCAAAGTATTGATGAATGTTTCAGGTTCAATACGGCTAGAAGTTGGCTCAAAAACCAAGCGCACAGGGTGTTCACCATCGCTTTCATCACGCACTTTATCAATTAAATCCAACATCAATTTTTTGATGTTTAACTGGTCTTGATTTAATTGTTTTTTACCTGCTTTGGGTTTCGGATTGGTTTGCTCTTCAATTTCCGCCAAAACTTTGGCTGATGAAGTATTCGGTGGCAACTCGGTAACAATCACACGCCATTGTCCGCGTGCTAATTTCTCAATTTCATAACGCGCACGCACGCGCACCGAACCTTTTCCTGTTTCATACATCGCCAAAATATCTTTGGCAGACGTAATAATTTGTCCGCCCCCAGCAAAATCAGGCGCAGGAATATAGTTTAATAAATCTGCTGTTTCCAAAGACGGTTTTTTCAATAAAGCAATCGCAGCTTGAGTAACTTCCCCCAAATTATGCGAAGGAATTTCCGTTGCCATACCCACTGCAATCCCACTTGCACCGTTCAATAATACCATTGGCAATCGTGCAGGCAGCGAAGTTGGCTCTTCAAATGCACCATCATAATTGGGTACAAAATCCACCGTCCCTTGATGTAATTCTGATAACAACAATTCTGCCAGCGGCGTTAAACGTGCTTCTGTGTAACGCATTGCCGCTGCACCATCACCATCACGCGAACCAAAGTTCCCCACACCATCAATTAAAGGATAACGCAAGGTAAAATCTTGCGCCATACGTACCATTGCTTCATAAGCAGAACTATCGCCGTGTGGGTGATACTTACCCAAAATTTCGCCGACCACGCGTGCAGATTTCACAGGTTTCGCACCGTGCGTCAAGCCCATTTCTTTCATCGCAAACAAAATTCGGCGTTGCACAGGTTTTTGCCCATCTTGCACCGCAGGCAAAGCACGCCCTTTCACCACACTCATCGCGTATTCCAAATACGCACGTTCAACATAGGTTGCTAAATCCAAAGTATCGGTTGATATACTCATCATGACAGAAAATAAAATAAAATAGGAGCTAACATAGATTAGCAGTTATGAGAAACTGCAAAAATGAAGATAACCCATTGTAACACAAGAAATCTGTACAAAGAAACTGCTTGATTTTTTTGCATTAGAACTTACACAAAACGTATGTATAAAAACGTGTAATAATATTGAACACAGAATTTTCCGCTTTTTTTTAAAAGAATATGCGTCTGGCTTCAACCATGAAACACAAAAACAACAACGCAAACCTTGAAAAAACAATGCGATGTTGAACAAATTTTTAAGCAAATCCACGTCAACCAAAAAAATAAAAATAACGTATTTTCAATACACTAATAAAAAACAAATAAAAAGCATTTGACAGTTCATCTAAACACGATATAATAAAAAAGTTCATTCCCTGATAGCTCAGTCGGTAGAGCGACGGACTGTTAATCCGCAGGTCGCTGGTTCGAGCCCAGCTCGGGGAGCCAAATTAAAAGCAGTGTAATCAATTGATTACACTGCTTTTCTTTTTAATGTTGCAAAATCTCATCACCCTTTGTGTCTTGTTGTGTCAAGGTTTGTAAGACAATATTTTCAGGCAGCCTGAAACTAATGTATCCTCTCTTTTACACAAACTTAACCGCTGGCAAAACCACTATAATATAACGCCGCGCGTGTTGTGTGTTTTACAAACCATCTCCCATCACACCATTGGCAATATTGCGTACAGCCATCACGTATAAACGACTATTGTTGTAACGCCACACGGTATAAAAATTATTTAAACCAATAAAATATTGATATTGTCCTGATGCGGTTTCCAAACGAAATAAAACTGCTTTTTCATTGTCATCAACGCTTTGCAAAGGCACCACACCCATCTGACGCAGGGATTTAACCGTATGATTTAATGCGGTTTTTTCTTCCATTAGTAAATTCAATTGTGGTGTAGGCGTTAGGGCAACAGGAATCACCATTTTGCCACCTGTTTGCCAACCGTGCTGTTTCATATAGTTGGCAACTGAAGCGGCAAC
>JAFSQZ010000216.1 GCA_017446355.1 Neisseriaceae bacterium | reverse complement strand
TACTCAATGAAGACGAAAAAAACGATAAGCATATTGACGATGTGATACCTGTCATGGCTTCGTCTAATCGTTATGTATTGATTAGGTTTGATTGATTTTGATCCATTTTCAGGCAGCCTGAACCATTACGCATGGAGCGAGATAATCCTGTCAAAAGCGAGCCGTAAGGCGTAGCATGGCAATCTCCTCACTACGGAGAACGGACTTTCAGGTTGCTTTTTTAGTTCAGCACCTTTTGAGGTGCTTTTTTATTGGAGTAGGAAAATGACAAATTTATGGTGGTTTTTGGCTGGGATGGCATCGGTGTTGTTGCCTTTGGTTTTTTTTTTTTGTTCTCTTGCTGGTGGTCGATGCGAAAAGGCGAAAAAGCGTTTGTATGAAATCGTATCAGACTGGTTCGTCCAAAGATAAATTCTTGGTGTGGCGAAACGGCAAAATTCACGCAATCTTGCCGCAACTTTAAAGGAGATTAGACCATGAGCATTTGCCGTGTGTGTCGTAGAGAATATGACCCAAAATCGACAAAATATAACAATCCCTATTATTGTCCAGCATGCGACAAAGAGCGGATGGAGCGTATCGACAAGCGTTTTGCTGAATTGTTGGGAGAGTTTAAAAAATGAGTGAGCGTTTAGTATGTTGGTTTACAAAAGGTTGTGATGTATGAGTAAGTTTGACAATATACTGGTTACTGTTTTGGCTGTTGCAGCAGGAATTGGAGTTTACTGTTTATTGCCATCAACATCGAAAGAACCGCTCACTCTCACGGAGGAACATGTCATAGAACGCAACATCTCTGCACAGGCGTATGGTTTCAGTAACGATGATGCAGAAATTAAGTCAATAGAAGTTGATGGAAGAGAATGTATCGCCATTATTGGAAAAAACCATTCTGCCATTTCCTGTCGTTGGTAACAAATGTGAGATAAAAAAATGTTTTCTGTTGCTTTTGTTTTTGTATATGCGGCAATTTCGGCATTTTGTATCTTTTTTGCTTTGCAAGCAAAAGAAGAGGGTAAGAGTGTAGAAACAGTTTTTTGGTTTGTTCTATGCTGTATTTGTGTAATTTTTTTGATAATGAATATGGTTTCAGTAGCGATGATGTGGAAATTAAGTCAATAGAAGTTGATGGGACAGAATGTATCGCCATCATTGGAAAAAGGCATTCAGCCATTTCTTGTAATTGGTCGAAACAAAGGCAGCCCTTTCAGGTTGCCTTTTTTATTGGAGTAACAAGATGAATAACGAACTTGTCAAGATTGCGGCGTATTTAATAGCACAAGTGTCTTTGCTGGTGATTTCTGTTGTAACAATTTATGTATTTCCTGATTGGCTTAATTCTCTGTTGCACAAGTTTTTAGGAGAAAGTTGTTCTAATGCCACGCCAGTGTGGTTTTTGGTTTATTGTGGGACTGTGTTTCAAATTATTCACTGTTTCATTGGTTTGTTTTTTTTGCTTATTGGTGTTTATTGGGAGCAACAAGATGGATACCAAAGGGATTTTGACTGTTGAGCAAAAGCAACCTGAAAAGGTTTCAAAAGTTGCCAAGATTAAGGAGTATTTAAAAACGCAACTGCTTTTTTTTGGTGGTTTTTATTGTCGTTACTTGCATATGCCTTGTTTGGCTGTTGCAAGGCGTTATTGATTTTATGTCGCCCATGTCATTATTAGAAGCGAGTTGTTCTAATGCCACGCCAAAAGATACAAGGATTTCATTGGTATCAGCCATAAGTTTGTTGCTTTTGGTTTGTTGTGTGGTGGTATTTCAAATTATTCGCTGTTTAACTGCTTGTCTTCTTTTGCTTGGTGGCGTTGATGATGAACCTGACGATAATTCCTACGAATTAGACCCTATTGTTTATGTATTTATATTGTGCGTTTAATTATCTATATGCTTTTTTCTCCGCATAGCAGTTATGGGGGTTATGCTTGTACTTTGATTAAGTTTTTGTAGAACGGTACGCTGATGTTCAGAGAAAAACTTGGCGTATGTGATTAGAAATAAGAAGACGGAGATTTGAAATGGAAATTCCTAAATTCATAACCGCCGCAGACGCAACAAGAATGTCTGTGGAAATTGCGGAAGAAAAATTTGCTGTGTGGTTGAAGCAAGATTGTGTGCAGCAAGCCATTAGCGATGCTTTTCTTATCATTGAAAAAAACATTAAAAAAGGAAAGCGTTCGGCTTCTATTATTGACCCCAAAATGCTGATGGAGGGAGAAAATGAACGGTATTTTTTCAAGTATTTTAAAGAGTTAGGGTACGCTGTTTCTGTTGAACTCACTCTTTATGTAGAGTGGTGAAGCAGGCAACCTGAAACCTTTTTCATTGGTGTGGTTTCAGGCAGCATTAAACAGTTGAATACCAAAACGCATTGGGTGTTGATGAGCGTGTTGATATTGCAACTTATTATGGTGATGGTGTTTTTGTTGAAAGTTTTATAAGGAAAAAATCATGGCATACCTAAACAAAACAAT
>JAFSQZ010000215.1 GCA_017446355.1 Neisseriaceae bacterium | reverse complement strand
GTGAAAACGTAACCATCAGTGTTGAATTGATTGCGCCAATCGCAATGGAAGAAGGTTTACGTTTCGCTATTCGTGAAGGCGGTCGCACTGTCGGTGCTGGCGTTGTTGCAGCAGTTATCGCTTAATAGATAAAAATAAAGGCCAATAGCTCAATTGGTAGAGTATCGGTCTCCAAAACCGAGGGTTGTAGGTTCGAGACCTACTTGGCCTGCCAAACAAAAAACTAACCGGCTTTGCTGGTTAGTTTTTTTATCTATCAAAAAATAGGTGTAATTATGACACAAGAAACATCACACCCATTACCTTTACCAGAAGCACCACAAGAACCACAGAAAAAAACATTTTTTCTGATCCGTTTTTTTGCTTACGTAAAAGATTCAATCAAAGAGTTTAAGAAAGTTGTTTGGCTGAAACGTCCTGATGCCATCAGAATGACTATGTTTGTGGTTGTTTTTGTGGCGATTGCAGCAGTTTTTATTTATGCTGTGGATATGATTATTTCTTATCTTTTTAATGCTATCTTGGTGAAAGGCTAGAAATGTCAAAACGTTGGTATATTGTACAAGCCTATTCTGGCTTTGAAAAAAATGTACAAAAAACACTAAAAGAGCGTATTACACGTGAAGAGATGGAAGACTATTTTGGTGAAATTTTAGTTCCAGTAGAAGAAGTGGTGGACATCAAAAATGGTACAAAAACTATTTCGGAACGAAAATTATTTCCAGGATATGTTTTGGTTGAAATGGAAATGACCGATCCGTCATGGCATTTGGTAAAAAGTACGCCACGTGTAAATGGTTTTGTTGGTGGAACTGCTACGCGCCCTCTTCCTATTTCTCAAAAAGAAGTTGATGCTATTATGGCTCAAATTTCACCTACGAATGAAACAGGAGAACGTAAACCACGTCCCCGCGTTGAGTTTGAAATTGGTCAGCGTGTACGTGTTAACAATGGTCCGTTTGATAATTTAGATGGTGTTGTTGAAGTTGTGGATTATGACCGCAACAAGTTGCGCGTATCGGTGCAAATTTTTGGACGTGAAACGCCTGTTGAGTTAGAGTTTAATCAAGTAGAAAAAATTTAAATTTGGAAAATAAACCAAGCAACACAAACAATATAAGTATATTTTTCTTGTAAAAAAAAGAACTACTTGTTATAATCAAAGGCTTGATTTTTTGGGGAGCAGTATTTCTGCGTTATACCCGTTTTTTGGAGTTTAAAAATGGCAAAAAAAGTTGTCGGCTATATCAAACTGCAAATTCCTGCAGGTAAAGCCAATCCATCGCCACCAGTAGGTCCTGCATTGGGTCAACGTGGTTTGAATATTATGGAGTTTTGTAAAGCATTTAATGCTGCAACACAAGGTATGGAACCAGGATTGCCTGTTCCAGTAGTGATTACTGCTTATGCAGATAAATCATTTACTTTTGTGATGAAAACACCTCCTGCAACCATTTTATTGAAAAAAGCAGCTGGTTTACAAAAAGGTAGCTCTAATCCATTAACAAATAAAGTGGGTACGGTAACACGTGCACAATTAGAAGAGATTGCAAAAACCAAAGAGCCTGACTTAACTGCGGCAGATTTAGATGCGGCAGTGCGTACGATTGCAGGTTCTGCACGCTCTATGGGTTTGAATGTGGAGGGTGTATAAAATGGCAAAAGTTTCTAAACGTTTACAAGCTATTCGCGCAAGTGTTGAAGCTAATAAATTATATGCTATTGACGAAGCCATTGCTTTGGTGAAAAAAGGCGCAACTGCAAAATTTGATGAGTCTATTGACGTGTCTTTTAACTTGGGTGTTGATCCACGTAAATCTGATCAAGTTATTCGTGGTTCAGTAGTGCTTCCAAAAGGTACAGGTAAAACAACACGCGTTGCTGTGTTTACACAAGGTGCAAATGCGGAAACTGCAAAAGCAGCTGGTGCAGATATTGTGGGCTTTGAAGATTTGGCAGATGAAGTCAAAAAAGGTAACTTGGACTTTGATGTAGTGATTGCTTCTCCTGATGCAATGCGTATTGTTGGTCAATTGGGTACTATTTTAGGTCCACGCGGTTTAATGCCAAATCCTAAAGTGGGTACTGTAACACCTAATGTCGCAGAAGCAGTGAAAAATGCTAAAGCTGGTCAGGTGCAATATCGTACTGATAAAGCGGGCATTATTCATGCCACAATCGGTCGCGCTTCATTTGCTGAAGCTGATTTGAAAGAAAACTTTGATGCGTTGTTAGATGCTTTGGTAAAAGCAAAACCTGCAACTGCAAAAGGTCAATACTTGAAAAAAATTGCCGTATCCAGCACTATGGGTTTGGGTGTGCGTGTTGATGTTTCAAGTGTAAATAGTTAAAAAATTTTCAGGCAGCCTGATAGGTTGCCTGAAATAGTGGGCTACTTAATTCAATTAAGTAGAAGTCCAAGACCGTTGGGAACGAAAGTTTTAATTTATTGTTTCAGGCTGCTTAATCTTAATATAGATAGAGATTGCCTAGACAAACCCAACGCAGACGGTAGTCCTGAAAAAGTTATTAAGTAAGCCAAAGTTTACGAGGTGTCTTTAAATCAGGTTGCCGCGCTGGTGGAATACAAAGTTCTGTATTCTTTTGATAAACAGTGGGAGGTAGACCTTGAGTCTCAATATTGAAACCAAGAAAGCAGCCGTAGAAGAGATTAGTGAAGGTATTGCTAATGCTCAAACTATGGTGATTGCTGAATATCGCGGTATCAGTGTTGCCAGCATGACTGAATTGCGTGCCAATGCACGTAAAGAAGGCGTTTATTTGCGCGTTCTGAAAAATACATTGGCTCGTCGTGCAGTTGAAGGTACTTCATTTGCTGCATTAGCCGAACATATGGTAGGTCCATTGGTTTATGCTGCGTCTGAAGATGCTGTTGCTGCTGCAAAAGTGCTGCATCAATTCGCGAAAAAAGACGATAAAATCATTGTTAAAGCAGGTTCTTATAACGGTGAATTGTTAGACGTTGCTAAAGTGGCTGAATTAGCGTCTATCCCAAGCCGTGATGAATTGTTGTCTAAACTGCTATTTGTTATGAAAGCACCTGTTTCAGGTTTTGCACGCGGTTTGGCTGCTTTGGCAGAGAAAAAAGAAAGCGAAGCTGCTTAATTTTGCGGTGGATCTTTCAAGATTTTATCTTGATTAACTCAATTTTTTAATTTTACTCTATGGAGACTAATAGCATGGCTATTACTAAAGAAGACATTTTGGAAGCGGTTGGTAACTTAACCGTTATGGAATTGAACGAATTGGTTAAAGCGTTCGAAGAAAAATTTGGTGTTTCTGCTGCTGCTGTTGCCGTGGCTGCTGGCGGTGCTGCTGCTGGCGGTGCTGCTGCTGAAGCTAAAACTGAATTTGATGTGATTTTGGCTGCTGCTGGCGATCAAAAAGTTGGCGTGATTAAAGTGGTTCGCGCTGTAACTGGTTTAGGTTTGAAAGAAGCTAAAGATTTGGTTGATGGCGCACCTAAAACATTGAAAGAAGGTGTTTCTCAAGCTGAAGCTGATGACATCAAAAAACAATTGGAAGAAGCTGGTGCGAAAGTGGAAATCAAATAATTTTCCTTTCACAAAAGATGCAGTTAAGGCTGGTGGTTTAACCCCAGCCTTAACTGCGCTTTTAAAACTGGAAAAATGTAAATTTACTAAAATTTACGCTTTAATTGTTAATTATTGAAAAATTTTGGTAAATTTATGCAAAATAAAGAGATTTTGATGAGTTTTTGATTACTTTTTAATCAATTTCAATCTATTTAAATTTAAGTTATTAACAGTTATTAACATTTCTTTAATCATTGTTTTTGTTTTCAGGCTGCCTGAAATAATATGGGCGGTATTGATATTTTGGAGTGTGAATCATGTCTTATACGTTTACCGAGAAAAAGCGCATTCGCAAAAGTTTTGCTAAACGCGAAACGGTTTTGGAAGTGCCTTATCTTTTGACAACGCAATTGGATTCTTACAGCCAATTTTTACAACAAAATTGTGCGCCAGAAAAGCGTGTACACGAAGGGCTACAGGCAGCTTTTGAGTCTATTTTTCCAATTGTCAGCAATAATGGTTATGCTGAATTACAATTTGTGAAATACAGTTTAGGTGAGCCTGAGTTTGACATTCCTGAATGTCAATTGCGTGGTATTACTTATGCGGCACCTTTACGTGCCATAATTGATTTGGAAATTTTTAATAAGGAAGGTTCCAATAAAGTAGGTGAGCGTCAATCAAAAGAAGTTCGCAGAGGTGAAGTTTATATGGGCGAAATTCCTTTGATGACTCCAAGTGGTTCATTTGTGATTAACGGTACGGAACGTGTGATTGTTTCTCAATTGCATCGTTCACCAGGTGTGTTCTTTGAGCATGACCGTGGTAAAACGCATGCTTCGGGTAAATTGTTGTTTTCTGCTCGTATTATTCCTTACCGTGGTTCTTGGTTAGACTTTGAATTTGATCCAAAAGATTTGCTGTATTTCCGTATTGACCGTCGCCGTAAAATGCCTGTCAGCATTTTGTTGCGTGCTTTAGGTTGTACGACTGAACAAATGTTGGCAATGTTCTATGATACCGAAAACTATTATTTTGGTAAGAATGGTGCAGAAACTGATTTACAAATAGAACGTTTGCGCGGTGAAGTAGCAAAATCCGATATTGTTGATAAAAAAGGCAATGTATTGGTGGCAGCTGGTAAGCGTGTTACCTCTAAACTTTTGAATGATATTAAGGCAGCTAGTTTAAAACGCATTAAGATTGATGCGGGTACTTTAATTGGTAAAGTGGTTGCACAAGATATTATTGCTGCGGACACTGGTGAAGTGTTGGCGCGTGCTAACGATGAGATTACCGAAGAATTATTGGCGCAATTTGAACTCAATAATATTAAGGAAATCAAAACATTATTTACTAATGAAACCAATGCGGGTGCTTATATTTCTGCAACATTACGCACAGATGATACTCAAGATCAACAAGCAGCGCGTGTTGCTATTTATCGTATGATGCGTCCTGGCGAACCTCCAACTGAAGAAGCTGTAGAAGCTTTATTTAATCGTTTGTTCTTCCAAGAAGAATCTTACGATTTATCGCGCGTAGGTCGTATGAAGTTTAATACGAGAACCTATTTTCATCGTTTAGATGAAAAGCAAAAAGGCAACTGGTATGAGCGTTTGCTCACACAAGAGTTTGCTGGTGTAGGTGAGCAAGAGCAACAATTACACGTTTTAAGTGTGGCTGATATTATTGTTACGGTTGCTACTTTGGTGGAATTGCGCAATGGTCATGGTGAAGTAGATGATATTGACCATTTGGGTAATCGTCGTGTTCGATCTGTAGGTGAATTGGTGGAAAATCAATTCCGTGCTGGTTTGGCTCGTGTTGAGCGTGCGGTTAAAGAACGTTTAAATCAAGCCGAAAATGAAAACTTAACAGCTCCTGATTTAATCAATGCAAAACCTGTATCTGCCGCGATTAAAGAATTTTTCTCATCTAGCCAGTTATCACAGTTTATGGATCAAACCAACCCATTGTCTGAAATCACCCATAAACGTCGTGTTTCAGCATTAGGTCCAGGTGGTTTGACACGTGAACGTGCGGGCTTTGAAGTGCGCGACGTACATCCTACTCATTATGGTCGTGTTTGTCCAATTGAAACACCAGAAGGTCCAAACATTGGTTTGATTAATTCTTTATCTGTTTATGCGCGTACCAATGAATATGGTTTTCTAGAAACACCTTATCGTAAAGTTGTTGATGGTAAAGTAACCAATGAAATTCATTATTTATCTGCAATTGATGAAGGTAACTATGTTATTGCACAGGCAAACTCTGAATTGGATAAAAACGGCTGCCTGAAAGATGAATTGATTACTTGTCGTGAACATGGTGAAACCATTTTGGCAACGGCTGATCGTGTTCAATATATGGACGTAGCAACTGGGCAAGTGGTATCTGTGGCGGCATCACTGATTCCATTCTTGGAACACGATGATGCGAACCGTGCGTTGATGGGTGCAAATATGCAACGTCAAGCAGTACCTTGCTTACGTGCTGAAAAACCAATGGTTGGTACAGGTATTGAACGTGCAGTAGCAGTGGACAGTGCAACAGCAATTGTTGCCAAACGTGGTGGTGTAGTGGAATATGTAGATGCAAACCGTATTGTGGTTCGCGTGCACGATGAAGAAGCCACTGCAAAAGAAGGTGGTGTGGATATTTACAATCTTGTGAAATTCACACGTTCTAATCAATCTACCAATATCAATCAACGTCCAGCCGTAAAAGCAGGTGATGTTTTGCAAAGGGGGGATTTGATTGCTGATGGTGCTTCAACCGATTTGGGCGAATTAGCACTCGGTCAAAATATGACGATTGCGTTTATGCCTTGGAATGGCTACAACTACGAAGACTCTATTTTGATTTCTGAACGCGTGGCTGCTGAAGATCGCTACACTTCTATCCACATTGAAGAATTAAATGTGGTGGCACGCGACACCAAATTAGGTGCAGAAGAAATTACTCGAGATATTCCAAACTTATCTGAAAAAATGCAAAGCCGTTTAGATGAAAGCGGTATTGTATACATTGGTGCAGAAGTAGAAGCAGGTGATGTGTTGGTGGGTAAAGTAACGCCAAAAGGTGAAACGCAACTTAACCCAGAAGAAAAATTACTGCGTGCCATTTTTGGTGAAAAAGCTTCTGACGTGAAAGATACTTCTTTACGTATGCCAACAGGTATGAGTGGTACAGTGATTGACGTACAAGTCTTTACGCGTGATGGTATTGAACGCGACAAACGTGCGCAATCTATTATTGATGCCGAATTAAAACGTTATCGCAAAGATTTAAGCGACCAAGTACGCATTTTTGACAACGATGCATTTGACCGTATTGAACGTATGATTATTGGTCAAAAAGCCAATGGCGGTCCAATGAAATTGGGTAAAGGTAAAGCCATTACCGAAGAATATTTAAACAGCTTACCTAGTCGTCATGATTGGTTTGATATTCGTTTAGCAAATGAAGAGCTGGCTAAACAGTTAGAACTCATTAAATTATCTTTGCAACAAAAACGCGAAGAAGCTGAAGCCTTGTATGAAGTGAAAAAGAAAAAAATGACACAAGGCGACGAATTGCAACCTGGTGTACAAAAAATGGTCAAAGTCTTCATCGCCATCAAACGTCGTTTACAGGCAGGCGATAAAATGGCAGGTCGACACGGTAACAAAGGTGTGGTATCCCGCATTTTACCAGTAGAAGATATGCCTTATATGGCAGACGGTCGCACAGTGGATATTGTATTAAATCCATTAGGTGTACCTTCTCGTATGAACATTGGTCAAATTCTAGAAGTACATTTAGGCTGGGCAGCAAAAGGTATTGGTCAACGCATTGAGAAAATGTTGGCAGAACAACGCAAAGTCAGCGAAATTCGCAAATTCTTGGATAAGTTATACAACGGTAGCGGCAAAAAAGAAGACCTAGATAGCTTAACCGATGATGAAATTCTTGCACTGGCACACAATATGAAACGTGGTGTAACTTTTGCATCACCCGTATTTGATGGTGCGAAAGAGCAAGAAATCTACGATATGCTGAATTTAGCTTACCCAGATGATGACCCTGATGTACAAAAATTAGGCTTTAACGACACCAAAACCCAAATCACACTTTATGATGGTCGTTCAGGTGAAGCATTTGATCGTCGTGTAACCGTAGGTGTAATGCACTACTTAAAACTGCACCACTTGGTAGACGAAAAAATGCACGCACGCTCAACTGGTCCATACTCATTGGTAACACAACAACCACTTGGTGGTCGCGCACAATTTGGTGGTCAACGTTTCGGTGAGATGGAGGTATGGGCATTAGAAGCTTATGGTGCAGCATACACCTTACAAGAAATGCTCACGGTGAAATCTGATGACGTAACAGGTAGAACCAAAATGTATGAAAACATCGTCAAAGGCGAACACAAAATTGATGCGGGTATGCCAGAAAGCTTTAACGTGATTGTCAAAGAGATACGCTCATTAGGTTTAGATATTGATTTAGAACAAAACTAACACCTAATACAGGCTGCCTGAAAAGGCAGAAATAATTCAGGCAGCCTGAAAACGATTTGACTAAATTATCCGTTTTAAAATCGCCAAAAATGGAGCAAAAGAATGAACTTAAATGACCTATTTAGCCCACTACAACAAGCAGGTTCGGAAGAATTTGATGCCATTAAAATTGGTATTGCCTCACCTGAAACCATTCGTTCATGGTCTTATGGCGAAGTAAAAAAACCAGAAACCATTAACTATCGTACCTTCAAACCAGAGCGCGATGGTTTATTCTGTGCCAAAATTTTCGGTCCAGTCAAAGACTACGAATGCTTGTGTGGTAAATACAAACGTTTAAAATTCAAAGGCGTAACTTGTGAAAAATGTGGTGTAGAAGTAACGCTTACCAAAGTGCGTCGTGAACGAATGGGGCATATTGAATTAGCGGCACCTGTTGCACATATTTGGTTCTTAAAATCCTTACCATCACGACTGGGTATGGTATTAGATATGACCTTACGTGATATTGAACGCGTCTTGTATTTTGAAGCATTTGTGGTAACCGACCCTGGTTTAACCTCATTACAACGCCGTCAATTACTCACCGAAGAAGACTATTACAACAAAGTTGAAGAATTTGGTGAGGGCGAATTTGATGCTTATATGGGTGCGGAAGGTATTCGTGAACTATTACGCAGCCTGAACATAGAACAAGAAGTAAACCTATTGCGTCAAGAATTAGAAAGCACCAGTTCTGACACCAAAATCAAAAAAATCGCCAAACGTTTAAAAGTATTGGAAGCCTTCTTACGTTCTGGTATGAAACTAGAATGGATGATTATGGACGTGCTGCCTGTATTGCCACCAGATTTACGTCCATTGGTTCCATTAGATGGTGGTCGTTTTGCCACATCTGATTTGAATGACTTATATCGCCGCGTGATTAACCGCAACAACCGTTTGAAAAAATTACTAGAATTGCGTGCGCCAGAAATGATTGTGCGCAACGAAAAACGTATGTTGCAAGAAGCTGTGGACAGCTTATTAGATAACGGTCGTCGTGGCAAAGCCATGACAGGTGCAAACAAACGTCCATTAAAATCTTTAGCCGATATGATTAAAGGTAAAAGTGGTCGTTTCCGCCAAAACCTCTTGGGTAAACGCGTGGACTACTCTGGTCGTTCCGTGATTACCGTAGGTCCATATTTGCGTCTGCACCAATGTGGTTTACCGAAAAAAATGGCATTGGAACTTTTCAAACCATTTATTTTCCACAAATTAGAAAAACGTGGACTTGCCAGCACTGTTAAGGCAGCCAAAAAATTAGTAGAACAAGAAGTACCAGAAGTTTGGGATATCTTGGAAGAAGTTATTCGCGAACACCCCATTTTGCTCAACCGTGCGCCAACTTTGCACCGTTTAGGTATTCAAGCATTTGAACCTATTTTGATTGAAGGCAAAGCCATTCAATTGCACCCACTGGTATGTGCCGCATTCAACGCCGACTTTGACGGCGACCAAATGGCAGTACACGTACCATTAAGCCTGGAAGCGCAAATGGAAGCCCGCACTTTAATGCTGGCATCAAACAACGTATTAGCACCTGCAAACGGCGAACCAATTATTGTGCCTTCACAAGATATTGTCTTGGGTCTGTACTATATGACGCGCGACAAAATTAACGCAAAAGGTGAAGGCAGCCTGTTTGCCGATGTAAAAGAAGTTCATCGCGCTTATCACACCAAACAAGTAGAATTGGGTACAAAAATCACTGTTCGCTTAAACGAATGGGTGAAAAACGATGAAGACGAATGGGAAGCTGTCAGCAAACGTTATCAAACGACAGTTGGACGTGCATTGCTGTCTGAAATCTTGCCCAAAGGCTTACCGTTTGAATACGTTAACAAAGCATTGAAGAAAAAAGAAATTTCTAAACTGATTAACGCATCATTCCGTTTATGTGGTTTGCGCAACACGGTTATTTTTGCTGACCATTTAATGTATACAGGTTTTGCATTAGCAGCCAAAGGTGGTATTTCCATTTGTGTAGACGATATGGAGATACCAAAAGAAAAAGCAGCCTTATTAGCAGAAGCCAATGCAGAAGTAAAAGACATTGAACAACAATACCATAATGGTGTGGTAACTTACGGTGAACGTTACAACAAAATCGTGGATATTTGGGGTAAAACAGGCGATAAAATTGCCACTGCAATGATGAAAAATCTGTCCACAGAAAAAGTTATTGACCGCGATGGTAAAGAAGTAGACCAAGAATCGTTCAATTCCATTTATATGATGGCAGATTCTGGTGCGCGTGGTTCAGCAGCGCAAATTAAACAATTATCAGGTATGCGTGGTTTGATGGCAAAACCAGACGGATCTATTATTGAAACGCCAATTACAGCAAACTTCCGTGAAGGCTTGACCGTGTTGCAATACTTTATTGCGACACACGGCGCACGTAAAGGTTTGGCGGATACCGCATTAAAAACAGCAAACTCTGGTTACTTAACACGTCGCTTGGTAGACGTTACCCAAGATTTGGTGGTGGTAGAAGACGATTGTGGCACAACAGAAGGCTTTACAATGAAAGCCGTTGTACAAGGTGGTGATGTGATTGAGCCCCTGCGCAATCGTATTTTAGGTCGTGTAACGGCTGAAGACGTTATCAATCCAGTAGACAAAACCACATTGATTGAAGCAGGCACTTTACTGGACGAAAAATGGGTGGAACTCATTGACCAAATGGGTGTGGACGAAGTCAAAGTGCGTACACCTGTTACCTGTCAAACACGTTACGGCTTATGTGCTAAATGTTACGGACGCGATTTGGCGCGTGGTACATTAGTCAATTCAGGTGAAGCTGTTGGCGTAATTGCGGCACAATCTATTGGTGAACCAGGTACACAATTGACCATGCGTACATTCCACATTGGTGGTGCGGCATCACGAGCAGCAGCAGCTAACCAAGTAGAAGCCAAATCCAATGGTAGAGTGCGTTTTAGCAAACAAATGCGTTATTTAACCAACCAAAAAGGTGAACTGATTGTTATTGGTCGTTCCAGCGAAATTGTGATTCACGATCAAGTTGGTCGTGAACGTGAACGCCATAAAGTTCCTTACGGTGCCATCTTAAAAGTACACGATGGTGAAGAACTTAAAGCAGGACACGTATTGGCAACTTGGGATCCACATACGCACCCAATGATTACCGAACACGCAGGTCGCATTGCCTTTGAAAATATTGAAGAAGGTGTAACCGTTACCAAACAATCCGATGACACTACTGGTTTATTCTCTTTTGTGGTGATTGATGGTAAACGTCGCGGTGGCAGCAAGCCATTGCGTCCAACCATTAAATTATTGGACAAAAATAACGAACCCATCACCATTGCAGGTACAGAAACGCCTGTAACCATGACATTACCTGTCGGCGCGATTATTCAAGTTCGTGAAGGACAAGAAGTCGGTATTGGTGAAATCTTGGCGCGTATTCCACAAGCAAGCAGCAAAACACGCGATATTACGGGTGGTTTGCCACGCGTAGCAGAACTTTTTGAAGCACGCGTGCCTAAAGATGCAGGTATGCTGGCTGAAGTAACAGGTACAGTATCATTCGGTAAAGAAACAAAAGGTAAACAACGCCTAGTGATTACCGATACCACTGGCGTGGCGTACGAAACCCTGATTTCCAAAGAAAAACAACTTTTGGTACACGATGGACAAGTGGTTAATCAAGGTGAAACCATTGTAGACGGTTCAGTAGACCCACACGACATCTTGCGCTTAAAAGGCATTGAAGAACTTGCGCGTTACATTGTGCAAGAAGTGCAAGAAGTTTACCGCTTACAAGGTGTGAAAATCTCTGATAAACACATTGAAGTCATCATTCGCCAAATGTTGCGTCGTGTAAACATCACCGATCCAGGCGATACTCACTTCATTACAGGCGAACAAGTAGAACGCGCTGAAGTGATGATAGCGAACGAAAAAGCCATTGCCGAAGGCAAAGAGCCTGCTCGTTTTGACAACATTTTATTGGGTATCACCAAAGCATCTTTGTCTACCGACAGTTTCATTTCAG
>JAFSQZ010000214.1 GCA_017446355.1 Neisseriaceae bacterium | reverse complement strand
CAGCGGCGTTCAGCATTTAGCCAAACAACCTGTTGATTGATCTTGCTTAAAACAAGGAAAAAGCAGTGTTCCATCAACAGAACAACCTAAAAAGGCAACCTGAAAAACAGGTAGCCTGATAAAAGGGAGAACAATCTCCTGCCTATGATATGATTTAAGCGTTGCTTACGCATTCATTCCTGTTAGCCGCAGGAATTTGTTTGAATGTTTGAGCAATGCTTTTTCTACTCACAAACACAACTTACAGGAGATTGTTCAATGGAAAATTCCACAGAAATTTGGTCTATTTGGGCTTTTGTCATCTCTGTTTTCAGTTTGACAATAAATATCATTAAAGTCATTTACGATACATATGCACATCAGGCAACATTCGTTCCTAAATATTATTACAATTTTGAAAAAATCATAAAAGCAAAAGGAATGTCTGTTGTGAAGTTAAAACTCAAACTTGAACGAAGTGAAATTCCTTACTATATCAACAGTATTGAATTATTAAATTCTAAAACACCTATTGTTTCCTATAGTATTGGTAATTTTGATTGTGATGAAAATCGAATGGAGTTTAAGAAAAACAAACTAATAAACATTTATCACATAATTCAAACTCCCCCTATTTCAAAAAAGGTTTCCAACAAAAAGGAGATTGAACTAACAATTACCGTTCCGATGATACTCAAAGAAAACAGAAGCGTTAGAATAGGGTTTGGTTATGACAAACACCCACATAACAGTTTTGTTTCAATCAGGCTACCGCCTGAATTTGGCTCGATAGAATAAGTAATGAATTACTCGGCAGGTTTGCATATCAACTCTTCCTTACAATACACATTATGGTTAATTTTTATGCAAACTTTACCGTTGCTTGTGAACTCTGTTGGTTTTTTACATACCCAAAACGGCATACTAATTGTTACAAAAGTTATCGCTAAAAACGCCACAAATACTGCTGTTATGCCGTGTTTTCCAATCCATTCGTACATAAAAACTCCAAAATATTCAGGTTAACATTGCTTCTAACAAAAAAGCCACTCTTTCAAGTGGCTTATTCTGTGGTACTTTCAGCAAACAGCGGTATTTGATGTAACTGCTCGCAAATGTCTTTGTAGAACAGGTTAATCCGTTGAATTTCGGTAAGTTTCCACCGTTTATCCGCATTCGCTTTGACTTCGGCAACGGTCAGATGGCGTTGCGTCATCTCTTTAATGTCTACGCCAAAAGTCTCGGCGTTGTGTTGTTTGAGTTCTACGATGCCAAGAATTTGAGTGGCAAAACCTTTGTAAATTTTGGTATCTGTGAAATTGGCAACATTATTGAAAACAATCTTATTTTGATTATGATTAAGCCAAACCACCACCGACGACGATAATCTTTTTAAAGTAGTAGATAAGCCTTTCAAAGTATCTTCAAAAGCATCACCACCATACAACGGCACATGAAAAATAATCTCAACACCACTTTCAGCGAGTAGCGAAACTAAATCGTTCTCCATAAAATAACTCATCAATGGAATAAATGTTGCTGCTCCATTATCTACTACGGCAACACCGTCATCATCAGACAATAATCGTTCAACCAGCGTATCAAACTCTCGTTTATTGATGTCGTTTTGCTCATTCAAAATGTTAATGGTTTCCACATTCAAAGCCTGATAACGGCTGAAAGTCGGATTAACAGGGTCAGTATCAAAACAACTAATAACGCTGCCTGAAAAATCGGTTAAATACTGTGCCAGCATAGAAGCAATCAAACTCTTACCAACACCGCCTTTACCTTGAACAATAAAATGTGCTTGTTTCATAAAAAAACTCCATAAAAAAAACGCCCTATTCGGCGGTTTGTTAGGTTTTCATCTTTAACGGTCAATTTCGTAACCGTCATCATCATCTCTATCTATATCGTTATCAAATGTTTCAGGTTGCCTATTTAATTCTTGTTGAATACAAGTACTGGGTAAAACATCGGCTGTT
>JAFSQZ010000213.1 GCA_017446355.1 Neisseriaceae bacterium | reverse complement strand
ATGGAAATTTTGAAAGATACCTAGCATACATAAAAGAGTTAAAAGAAAATGGTTTTGAAGTTTTGCCATTAAAAGATTTTTTGCGTGTGTTATCACAGAATAAACAGAACGAGAGTGAAAAAGAAGTTTCAGGCAGCCTGAACTCTACGAAATCCATTTCGTTGACATCGGATAACTATTTGAAAATAAAAGAAATAGAACAAGAAAAAGAAAAAGCGTTTAACAATCCGCTTGATGATGATTTATTTAATGACGTTTTGAAAAAATTAGAAGAAAAAAACGAAGAAAGTGAAAAACTTTCAATTGAGCGTAATCAAGAAATAGGCAAACAATTTATTGACGATGTTATTTCTCAACCAAACAATAAAGAAATTTCAGAAGAAAGCATTAAATTGTTTAATAAGTTAAGAGAACGTATTAAATACATTGAGAACGAAGATTTTATTGACGGAAACAGTGATACAAAAGAACTTGTTGAAAAATTGAATAAAGAAACAGGTCTTGATGTTTTAAGAAGAAAATATTACGACACACTAGACAGAATAAGTGAAAGAAGAAGATACAATGAACCAGTAAGCGATTTGATTATTGAGAAAGAAAAAATTGTAAAAGAATATGAAAAAGTCAAAAAAATCCGCAATAAAAAATACCTTGAACAGTATCAAGAACAAGACAGTTACAAGGAAATCAAAAAAGAAATTGAAACATTGGAAAATACCGAGTTTCGGGTAGGTAAAGTTATTATTGATGCTTTAAATGAAAAATCAACCATTACCGAAGACGAAGCATTAGAATGGGCGAAAAATAATCTTATTATTGATGATGCAGTAGTGAAACGCCTTAACAAAAAAGGAGAGTTGAATAAATATCCAAAAGAAAAAATGCTAAAAGATGCTGCTGAATTTTATCGCTTAACCAATGGCAAGCTTGGTGTTTTGCGTATTCAAACAAAAGGAGATTATAGAGCAAACGTTAGTGGCGTTAGAAACAGAACAAATCAAACTATTTCTGTTGACAGTGATTTTAACAAAACTTCATTGTGGCACGAAATGGGGCATTGCCTTGAATTGGATAGTAAAGCAAAAATTTTAGCAAACAATTTCTTGCGTGATAAAAGAGAAAGCGAAAAAATATATACGTTACACGAGCTAACAGGCAAAGGATACCTTGATAAAAGCGAAGTAGCCTATAAAGGCGATTTTATCAATCCATATATCGGTAAATATTATACCGACAATTTAACCGAAGTGTTTTCAATGGGATTGGGCTATTTATCCAATGCAAAAGATGCTGCCTTAATGATGCAAAAAGACCCACAAATGGCACAAATGATTATCGGCTATTTGTCGCAAGAGAAAAGCGAAATAATGGATTTTATCTTCAAACACTCAAAATTAAAAATTGATGAAAGTGCAGAAAAAGCAACAATTGAAGAAAATTCACTAGATGAAAAAATAGCTGAACAGCTTGATTATCCAGTAGATGATACAGTAAAAGATGATGTTGAGCGTATTGTGCGAAAAAGCTTGCAAGCACGGAGAAATGGTAGTAAATACAAAATAATAGGCGCGTTTGAAAATGTAAGCAAAGATGTTTACGCTGTTATACAATCTAAATCATTGAAATTTTACGGCAGCCGACCATTTAAAGATGCTTACTTTTTAATAAGAATACGCGGAGAATACGAAATTGTCGCTGTTTACAACAAAAAGACGTTGCTTGAAAAAATTATTGAAAGAAAATTAGTTTAATAAAGGATAGAAAAATGAAATTTAACCCCATTGAAATCCCTGAATTTAACAACAAAGAAGAAGCTTTGGAATTTTGCGATTTTCTCGGAACTGAAACACAAAATTTTTCAGTTTTTACACCTGTTGGCAGTTTGTTGTTGACTTATTACCGCGACAAAGAGCCTGAAATAGACGATGATGACGGCAATGCAACGGCATATATTAACGCCCTGTTAATGGAAGAAATGCCAGTTGACAAAAACGGCTATACAATCCATTTTCCACCCACCGCAGAGCAGTTAATGAACGTTTTAAGCGGATATGTTCGTGTTATTGATGACACATTATACGGCGGTAGCTGGATTGAAGTTAAAAAATTATGGGAAAAATCCTATGAAATAATGGAAGATTGGGACGATGAAAGCGAAGAATAGCTTTCAGGCAGCCTGAAAACACACTAAACGCCGTTATTAAATTAGCGGCGTTTTTGTATGTTGTTGGTTTTATACATAATAAATTCAATAAGTTAATGACTATAATGTAAAAAAATTTGATTTTTTTTTACACGATGACTCCCATAAATTACCGTCATTGCGAGCGTTAACAAAGTTAACGCGTGGCAATCTTTCCATTTAAACTGAAACCCTAAAACCACACCGTCATTGCGAGCCGTAAGGCGTGGCAATCTCCTTGTTTAAACTGAAATTCTTTATTTTGGGTTACTGAAATATTTAGGGGATTACCACAGTTTGACTTCGTCAAACTTCGTAATGACAGTTTTTTCTTTGTAATGACAACTTTAAATAAAGTTTTCAGGCTGCCTGAAACAGTTTTTCTGCTACTTGTATATACAAATGCTTGCCGTCTATATCGTTGTTTTCAATATAGATGTTAATACTGTTTTCAGGCAGTAGGCGCAAAATGGGAATGTCGTTTTTCATTTTCTCTATCAGTTGATTAGCGTCAAATGTACTCATTGGCTTGTGTAGATATTGCTTTAAGTCTACGCCGTAATCACTGCCTAAATAGCCGTTCGCTGGGCAACTTATCCAGTGGTCAAGCTGTTTTGCGATAAAGTTGTAGTTTATTTTTGTTTCTTGCATTTTTGTTTTCCAAAATATTTTTATATCCAGTGTGGCATAAATGCGTCTGTTTGCGCGAAAGTTAGTTGTAATTCTTCTAGCCCTTGTTCTTGCCGTGTGAGTTCGTGGGGCATTGTTTGTAAGCGCATTGTGTAGATTTGTTCGTAAAATCGCGCATCTGCTATGTTTGTGCCAAAAACAATACGCACTTCAAAACAATAATACGCTGGGGGCATAAATGTGCCATCAGGGCTTGCCATCATAAAGGCTTTTTGTTCACACCATCTTTTTATCGTGCCAAGTTTGTCGTCAATCACGGTTAAATTGATAACGGTTCGCGCGTTCGCGCTTAATCTATCCGCTTCAACACTGCCAAGTTGTACCGTTTCGCCCTGAATATCAATTGATGTAAATTGTAGGTTTGTTGTTAGTAAGTTAAACATTGAGTGTTTATCGCCGTTTGATGTGGGCGCATTAGGGCTGCGGTCGTTGATTTCTAGAATGTAGAAGTTTTTGTGTGATAAACCGCTGGGATTGGTGTGTTTGTAGTTCTCCCAAGCGTCTAAAATGCTTAAACCGCCTGCGTGTGGGATTGTGTTGTGTTTAATATTTCTGTTTTCAAAGGCGTTTAATCCGAATGTTTTTAAGCCTTTGCGTGCAATATTTTTTAATCGCGTGTCTAGGCTTTGCGCGGTTTGCATTAGTGGATTGCTTACACGGCGCGTGATTTCGTTGTTGGCAATGCCTACGCCTGTTTGTATCGCGCTGTTGGCAATGCCTTGTATGATTTTATTGTTTGTTTGACTGCTTACCGCGCCGATTATCTTATTACCGATTGCGTTGCTTACACCGCTTAATATGCTGCCTGAAATGCCTAATAATCCGCGTGTTGCACTGGAAACTGGTTTGTAAATGGACATTGTTTGCTCACAAAAAAAAGGATAACTCTTTGAGAATTATCCTTTTTATTTTCAGGCTGCCTGAATGGCTTTCCTGTTATTTTTCGTTACAAGCCCATTGCTTTACGGCGTTTTAACGATTTTAAGCGTTTCATACGCGCTTTTCCGCTGTGGGATTTGCGGTGCATTTTTTTAATTGCCATTTTTTGCTTGGCGGTTAAACGCACGCGCCCTGCAATGCGTTTGCGAATAATGGTTTTTTTGCCGTTACGAATAGCAATTTTGCGTTTATAAGTCGCGTCCAAAACTGCACTGTCGCTGTCTTCGTCAAAGTCAAAAGCGGTGGCGTTAATTTCATTCAGTTCTTCATCTTCACCGTCTGCACCTGTGTTGATGATTAACTCGTGAATGTTTTCCCCTGCGTCAGAGTCGCCGTCATTTAGCATTGCGTCAATATCTTCATCGCTTGCGCCTTTTGCTGTGAAAATTTCAGCTGCGATGTTGTAGGCAATATCCAATACGGCTAGTTCGTCATCGTCTAAATCTCCGTTTTTGTCCGCGTCAACAATGCCAATCATCATAGCGTCAAAGCGTTCTACAATGCTTTCGTCATCGTCTAAATCGTCTGTTTCTGCCCAAGCTGCAATAACACCTGCCACTTCAAGGCGTAAATTAGCGGTTTCTGCTGCGGTCATATCGTTTTCAGCGGAAAAATCCAAGCCGTCAAATGTGGCGGTAACTGGGGCTTTTGTGGCGTTTTTTTCTACGCGTAAAGTGTCTAAAAAGTTCATTGTGTTTCCTTTCGTTTATCAGTTGCGTGAGTACATATTTTGAGAGATGAAAATACGGCGCACCACACCGTCAATCGCAATGTTTAAAATCACTTGCATTTCATCTTCTGGATTGCGCTCGCTGGGTTCAACAGTATAGGTATACGCTAAACCGCCTAATTTTGTTGATGGAATTAACCACGCACTGGCTTGTGCTGCTTGACATTCATCTTCAACAAAACGCGTCATTAAGCGAATAGCTTCACTCATTGGCTTTTGCAACAATCCGCGTGCATAACGTCCTACACGATCTTGAAACCATTGCGAAATTTCAACAGCGTTTTCTAATTTAGAAATACCGTTTTTCTTCGCGCCTGAAAAACTATCGTCCCATACAAAACCGCTGCCATCGTGAAACTCTGCATACTGTACTGGGTTAATGTGATTGTCGGCTAATTGTGCAAGCTCGGTGTCATCAGGGAAGTAAATTTGTTCAACTTTCGCGCCTGAAAGCATAAAGTCTTTACCTGCAATAGGGCGATTTAAAGGCGGTAAACCAAAACCGTTTAAAATCGCGTTTCGCGCACAAGCCTTGCCGATTTTTTGCCCTACCGTACCATATTGCAAAATACCGCCCATTCCTAACACGTCAAGGCGTTTAATAGGCGAATATACCCATAAGCAATACATTCCACCTTGCGCGTCATATTGAAAATTGTTTTTCCAAGCAATTGCAGCATTAGGGTTCAGGCTGCCTGAAATTTCTTGTACCAAAATACGGTTATATTTTTGTGCAACGTTCAACAAGTTCATCACAATAATGGTATTTTCGCTATCGCCCAAAATATAGCGATAGGGGATATTGGTATTGCCCAATGCAAGCGATGCCTTTTTATATTGTTCACTGGCTGGATTGTCTTTGTCTTCAAAAGGCTGTAATTTTTCAGCAACAGCGACATCGTCCAATTCAGTCAATACTTCATTACCGCTAACAATATTTTCAATTAAGGTTTCATTGACTTGTACAGTAATTAAATCACCATAATATTTAGCGCAAACATCAGGCAAATAATCGCTTTCACCAACATCATTTAACGCATCAGGGTTCAGGCTGCCTGAAAACTCATAAGCTGGGGTTTCGTCTACAATATCACCTTGATTTAACATAAAGATTTTAACGTTAACACCGTCTAAACCGCCTGTGTTTTTGTTCATCTCTACGCGATAGCCGAATTGATTACAATCCGCGATTTTTAAGCCGAATAAATCATCACCGTTAACACTTTCAGCAACAAGCATTGCCCATTCATTAGAAACCACGATAAATTGATTTTTCGCTTGTTCTGAAACCACGCGCGAAACCACCGCGCCTGATGCGCCGTTTTCAAAAGCGTCAACCATTTGTCGGTAAGTATGATTATTGCGTGTTGCCTTGCCCAAATAACGCTGTAATTTAGATGCGCTCACCAAAAAAGGCTTATCAATGCGTCCACGTGTAAATTGTCCAACACAAGCGAAACTTTGCTCACCTGCGCCGACAAGCATACGTTCAACGGTATCAATAGGCATATTCACCTGTACACCGCTTTGATTGCCAATCAACTGGCGTTTATAAACAGTTTGCGCCATATTATTTTCCTTTCAAAATCAAGCCTTTTTCATCGTTCCAACCCCATAAGGTTGTGAAATAATGAAAATTGGTAACAAAAATATTTAAAGCACGTTCATTTAAAAACGTTAATTCAACATCTTTTGCGTAAGCGTCAACAGTTGTGTTGATTTCAGGCAGGGCAATAGCCGATTGCGTGATGTTATCTGCCAAAACCGAAAAAGGGAAAACGCCACCGCCCAAAGCAAGCAAAGCCTTTTCAGAAACGTTTGCACCGCTTAATTTTTGCGATGCGGTTTTTTCTGCAACTGGCTCAACTGGCTCGGTATTTTCCACTTCAACATTTTCAACGTTTTCCACAGTTTCCACAGTTTCCACATTTTCAACGCTTTCAGGCGCGTTTTTTCTTGGTCTACCGCGTTTGTTTTCGTTCATTTGTTTAACTTCCTTTCATTGTCTAGACAAAATAAAAGCGTGCTAGAAAACTCTAACACGCTTATTTTTAAGTATTTTTTCGTTTTTTAATTTAAATGTTCCTGTTTCAGGCTGCCTGAAAGAAAAAAATGCCGTCATTGCGAGCCTTGCGAACGCAAGGCGTGGCAATCTCCCAAACATTCCTGTCATTACAAAGAAAAAGCTGTCATTACGAAGTTTGACGAAGTCAAACTGTGGTAATCCCCTAAACGTTTCAGTAACCCAAAAATAAGGGGTTTCAGTTTAAACGGAAGATTGCCACGCCTT
>JAFSQZ010000212.1 GCA_017446355.1 Neisseriaceae bacterium | reverse complement strand
TGATGCACGCCATTAAAACCATCAATAAATTACGTGAAGAAGACCCTGAATGCCAACGCGACTATAATGAATTATTGATTTTGATTCAGCATTGATAGACAAAAACATCTGCAAAACTCGTTATTCTAAACATTCTAAACAAGAAAGTTTTGCAAAATGTTTTAAAGCAAAGCAATAGACATTGCATCTATCCAGTTTTTTTCATCACTGGTGCGTTGTTGGTCAAAATCAACAATCACGTGCATCGCTGCCAAAAGTTCTTGTTTGTCTGATAAAGACAAGCGGTTTAGACGGTATAAAAGTGGCGATAATTGACTTAATGCAATCGTGTCTTGATAAGAACTTATTGGCACATCACAATATTTACAGGCAGCCTGAAAAGCCTGTTCTGCTTGATGATTGTTGCTGCTGTGTTTTGCCGTCAACATCAATAATTCGCTGATTTCTTTTTGCAGTTTTTGTTTGGCAATAGCTGGTAAAAATTCAATGGTAATAGACGTTGCCAAGCTGCCTGAAACAGCGGCGTACACACAATGTTCAAACAATGTGATTTGCTGGTCTGCTTTAATAATATCTTGTAAAAATGTTTGATAAGATTTAACGTTTGCTTCGCCAATTATTTGTAAGCGCACATTGGGTAAAGCCGTTGCCAATAGCGCAAACAGTCGCTCGTTTGGCACGGGGTGATTCAGTAATTCGTGAATACTTTCTTTCCACGCAGGACGAAAAGTTTCAACAATCTCTAAACAAGCCTTTGGATTTTGATGGTGTTGCACCAACATTGCAACAGGAATAATTGGGGATTTTTCCGTATCTCTGGCTGCCTGAAACCAGTAATCTTCATCACAAATAGGCGGCGCAGCGTGTTGCATCAGGCTGCCTGCAACACCTAAAACCGCAGCATTAAGATTAGGTGCAAAATTGGTTTGACCAGTGTTTTTTTGAAAACTGGTTTTGTTTTTAGGCAATCTATTTTCGCGCCAGCGGGGCAAAATATTTCTAATGCGTTTTTTGGTGTCAGGGTGTGTGTGTAACATTTTAAATTCATATACTGGATTTTTGCCAAACGTAAACAGCAAATGTTCCAAATCTTGTAAAAAAGTTTTCGCGAAAATGAGACGAGTGTATTCAAAATCTAAACTTTTCTGCAAAACCGATGCAATGCCTTCTGGATTACGTGTGAGTTGTACTGCTGTGCCATCAGATTCAAACACATTTTCACGACAAATAATGGATTTAATCATTTGCGCAAAAAAATGTCCTGTGTAAGTAACCAACCACAAAGGAAAAATGGCAATAATGATGCGAATATCCATTATTTCTTGTTTGCCTTGCGCATTTTCCACAATAAATAATTTGGCAAGATTGGAATAAACAAACTGCAAACCATACAAAACACCGTAAACCAACGTGTTTAAGCGTGCCTGTCCATTGATAATTTGGGCAATTTGATACGCCGCAATGCCTTGCAATTCATCGCGATCCAGTTTCTCTAAACACCCCCTTGTAAAACTCACCACCATATCTGCCGAACGCAAACCAGTAGAAAACGCATTGACATTAGGTTCATTGTCCAAAACATAAATTTTAGGCACCAAAATACCCGCAGAAATCGCCATCTCTTCAATTACATTACGCAATTGCTCTTTTTTCAATGTATCAATGTTTTTCACTTTATTGAGTGGCACACTGGAAGTCATTATGACCGCATAATTTGTGCTGGATAATTCCATCACTTTATGAACAGAAACCATCACAATAGACGCAAAAAAAGCAACAGCAAACCACCATACAAATGGCGAACTTTGGTTTTGAGCATTTAAAAACAAACGAACAACAAAGGAAATCGCTTGAGTGATGAGCATCGTCAACAAAACGCTGGCAACAAAGAACAACAGCAACATTATTTTTTCTTGACGACGCGCCAATTCTTGTTGGCGATAAAAATTCATTACCATAATGAATAAGATTTAATTGAGTAAATTGTTTTCAGGCAGCCTGAAAAACCGTTTTGGTGAACTGTTTAAACGCTGTTTAATCACTGTTTTCAGTCTTTGTGTCAAAACGCGATGATTGCTAACACGTACATTCAAGCTAAAAGGTGGTTGATTATTTTTTATGGTTTTCAGGCAGCTTTATGAGTTCATTTAATGCCCAACGTGGATTGACCGAAAAAGCCGCTGCTGTTTGTGTTGCCTGAATACCGTGTTTGGCACGCATCGCACCTGCAAAGGCAATCATCGCACCATTATCGGTACACAAAGATAAAGCAGGAAAATAGCTTTGGACGTTTTCAGGCTGCGCTTTGGGCGATGTTTTT
>JAFSQZ010000211.1 GCA_017446355.1 Neisseriaceae bacterium | reverse complement strand
GCGATTTGGGACGATAATCGTTTTACATATATTCAATAAGCCGATAATCGTGATTTACCAGCGGTTTATAAAATCAATGCGGACGGTTCGGAAATGCTCACTAATAGTCATATTGAAGAAGATGTGATTGTGGTACACGAAACCGCTCCACGATTTGTTATCCGATTAGGCAACAGCGTTTTGGGTGTGGAAAACAAGGGTTATCAAACAGGTCAATACAACCGTTTGAAAACCAATCAGCCTGATGCGGTGCGATTGAATAAGGGAGAAGAATAATGGCACACAACTTAAATCCAAAAGATTATGAAGATGAAAATGTAGAAAACGGTTTTGAGCAAGATGATGAACATTCAGGCAGCCTGAACGATAAGCAACGCACGGATTACACCGATTTAGATGAAAGTCGTGGCGATGGCGATGAAAACGGCGGTCGTGGGGTAACCACTGACCAGTCCATCAGTAAGAAAAACGATTTGAAAAAATTAGGGATTTTAATGGGTTTATTGGTGGCAGCGATTTTTGTGGTGATGGGTTTGTTCAGTTTGTTGAAAGGCGAACCGCAAGAACAACAAGCCCAAGCGACACAAGAAACCCCAACAGAAGAAATTGCCAACACCAAACCGCACGAATTTACCGAAGAAGAATTGCCTGTGCCAGTGATTGACGATGTTGCCGCCAGTGATGTTGCTGCAAGCGATGTCGCTGCCAGCGATATTGTTATTGCTGATGCAACACCGCAACCAGTTATGGTTCAGGCAGCATCAGAACCAGCCCCAGCACCAGTTAATCCTGTTTTAGAACGCCGTTTAGGCGGTAGCGTTTTGGTTAATGATGGCAACCTAAAAGAAGCCGAAGCACAACCAGTTTCTGTTAATCAAAACGATATGGCGTTGAGTGAAAACAGTGAAAATGAAAAAAGTTTCAATCTTTCAGGCAGCGTCTTTACGCCAAGAGTAGCCCAGCAAAGGGGCGACAAAACGCTTCTGCTTACTCGTGGCACAACCATTCCTTGTGTGCTGATTACCAAAATCGTAACCGACCACGCAGGTTTAACCAAATGTCAGGCGACCAAAGATGTTTGGAGTGCGAATGGCAAAACCGTTTTGATTGAAAGGGGTTCAATCTTTATGGGCGAACAAACCGCCGCTATGTTGCAAGGACAAGCACGAGTCGCGGTGCGATGGACGCAATTAGAAACGCCCAAAGGCGTATTGGTACAAATAGACAGCCCCAGCGTTGGCAAACTTGGTGCAGCAGGCAACGCCGCTTGGGTCAATCACCACTTTTGGAAACGCTTTGGCGGTTCTGTGATGATTTCTTTAATTGGCGATTTGTCCAACGGTTTATCCAAAAGATTGTCCAAACGAGATGCTGATGTAACCTTTGAACAAAGCAACGAAAACGCCAATTCAATGGCAGAAGAAGCCTTGCGAAATTCCATCAACATACCGCCGACAGGGACTATCAATCAGGGTGCATTGCTGAATATTATGGTGGCACGAGATGTGGATTTTAGAAGCGTTTATGAACGAGTGGATATGTCGGATTGGTTGTATTAAAGCATTTCCCATGCAGGGGAACAGGCAGCCTGAAAAACAAAACCCAACCGTCATTGCGAGCCGTGATTGATTACGGCGTGGCAATCTCCACAATACGGAGAACACACATTAAATCAGGAGATTGCCACGACTGCTACGCAGTCTTGCAATGACGGCTTAAATTCAGGCAGCCTTTATTTATTTTGGAGTTTTTATGGCTAATCAATATTTAACAGTAGATACGGAAATGCCCAATTACAATGGTTTAGCACGAGAAGCCTTAATTCCTAAAATTGGCATTCCTATTGTGCCTACGCTGATGGTGATTGTTGTTCCAGCGATTTTGATGTTGTTTTTGATGCCGATTTTAGGGGGCAAAGCGTGGGCAATAATGATTTTTGCTTTGCCGTTTTTGGCTTTTATTTATGTAACGACCAAAGACGACAGCAAAGCTATGACGGTTTATATGTATATGGGGTTGTGGTTTTTACGCCGCCGCAATTATTTTTTATTCGGTAAAACCAACACTATTTTGGCAACTAAATACGGACGACAGGTGAATGATTATGTTCAATTTTTTGATGAAATCAACGGAAAAACAAAAGGATATTATCAACCCAAATACGCAGAAGAAAACTAATCAAACTGCCAACATCACTGGCAGTTTTTTTAATCGTTTGAAAATCCAACCAGCACAGGAAGATGTTTTACCCAAAATCACCCAACACATTACCGATGAAATCGTGCATTTTGCAGATGGCAGAATGGGTTTGGTGTTGAAATTAGACGGCACATTGTTTGAAGGCATTAACGACAACATTATTGTTAATCAATATTTGAATTTGAATAACCTGTTTTCAGAGTTAGGCAAAGGCATTGAAAGCCGTTTGGGTTTGTGGCTAACACTACATCGCAGACAGATTAACTTTGACCGTGAAATGAAGTTTCACAATGTATTTACCCAACAATTTAGCCGTAAATATATGAAGAAGTTTCAACAGGGTGAATATTTTGAAAACGCTTACTACATTGCCCTTGTTTATAAATACAATGATTTTGATGACGGCATTGTTGATGTGGAACGCTTAAAATCAAGACTATTGGCAGGTTTAACGGCGTATTCACCAGAAGTTTTAAGCGTGTATTTCATTCACGATGACAAAAAAATCAAACTGAATGAAATTCCTGATGAAGAACCCAAAAACAACGATGACGAAGCCGAAAAAATCATTCGTCCTACGCGTGATGATATTTTGTATTCCGAAGTGTATGAATTTGTGGGCTTATTAAGCAACGGTGAAAAAAATCAAATGCCTTTGTCTGCCAAAGATGCTTACACCACGATTGGTTTGTCAGATTTACATTTTGGTAATGAGATTATTGAAATTCGTGCCCCACAACAAACCAAGTTTGCGGTTTTGTACGACCTGAAAGACTACGGCAGGTCAAAAATGAAAATCTTAAACCCCATTTTAAACTTGGATTGTGAGTTTATTTTTACCCAATCGTTTAAATATATGGGCGTTACCAAAGCACAAGACAAACTCAAAACCCAATTAAACCGTATGGAAGATGTGGGTGAAGTGTATGGCGACCAACAACAAGATATGGTTGATGCTCAAAACTATTTGAGTTCAGGTTACATTATGTTTGGTGATTATCACGGTGCTTTAACGGTGTATGGCAAAACCGCCAAAGAG
>JAFSQZ010000210.1 GCA_017446355.1 Neisseriaceae bacterium | reverse complement strand
GTAAGGCAAAACAACAGAAGCCAAACAAATCTATCAAGCCATTTAGGATAAATTACCAGAACAATCGCCTCCTCGAGAGTTGATTCAATTAAAAATCAGTCAGTTATAATCTTAAAGGGGCTTGTGTAAATAAGCCCCTTTTTTTATAAATAAACCTTTGTAAAAGATGTTCTTTTAATAAAATACAACGAAATAAAGAATCTAATATTGTTGTTTTATAAAGAAATTCTTTGTTTTGTTCAAAATGGCAAACAATCAATAAAGGTTTGATAAAACTTTCCTTATATCATTCCAATCATTAAGTGCTTTTAAGCAGCCTGAAATCAAGCTAAAATAACAAGGATTTTGTTTATTTTTTGACGAGATTGTGTATGTTTAAATTCCTGAAAAAACATTTCAAAAAAGCCGAAGAAGCCGTACAAGATTCCGTAGAAGACTTAAAAGCGCAAAGTGAAGCACTGGTTGATGCGATAGAAGATAAAGTTGACGAATTAGAAATGCGTGCCGAAATCTTGGTGGACGATGCCAAAGAAAGCATTCAGGCAGGTTTACACAAAGTTGATGAATTATCTGACGCGTTAAAAGACAAAGCTGATGAATTAGAAAAGCGCGCGGAAATCTTGGTGGACGATGCCAAAGAAAGTATTCAAGCAGGCTTACACAAAGTAGAAGATACATTCAGGCAGCCTGAAAATCCTGAAAATAAAGAAGAAACAAAAGAAACCAAAAAAGAAACCAATGAAGAACTTTTAATGCCACCTTACGAAGCCGCATCAGCCGCAACAGTATTTGTGGGCGATGAAGAAGTGGCGCAAAGTTGGGCGGCGCGACTTGCCAAAGGTTTAAGTAAATCGCGCAACCATATGGCAAAATCGCTTGCCAGCGTATTTGGTGGTGGCAAAATTGATGAAGATTTGTACGAAGAATTAGAAACCGTGTTGCTCACCAGCGATATGGGTATTGAAGCCACTGAAACGCTGATGAAAGAAGTGCGTAATCGTGTTTCACTCAAAGGTTTAAAAGACGGTAATGAATTGCGTGCTGCCTTAAAAGAAGCGGTTTACGATTTAATCAAGCCTTTGGAACAACCACTCGTTATTCCTGATAATCAAAAACCTTTTGTTATTATGATGGCAGGCATTAACGGTGCGGGCAAAACCACATCTATTGGCAAACTGGCGAAATATTTTCAAGCACAAGGCAAAAGCGTGATTCTTGCTGCTGGCGACACATTCCGTGCAGCCGCTCGCGAACAATTACAAGAATGGGGACAACGCAACGGTGTTACTGTAATCTCACAAACAACAGGTGATTCAGCAGCGGTATGTTTTGATGCGATAGAAGCCGCCAAAGCACGTAAAATTGATATTGTGTTGGCAGACACCGCAGGACGATTGCCCACACAGTTGCACTTAATGGAAGAAATCAAAAAAGTAAAACGCGTGGTGCAAAAATCCATTCCCGAAGCACCACATGAAATTATTGTGGTTTTGGACGCGAATATTGGACAAAACGCCATCAATCAAGTGAGTGCATTTAATGAAGCACTCGGTGTAACAGGCTTAATCGTTACCAAACTAGATGGGACAGCAAAAGGTGGCGCACTTGCTGCACTTGCCAGCAACCATAATATTCCTGTGCGTTATATTGGCGTGGGCGAACACATTGATGATTTGCGTCCCTTTAATGCCAAAGATTTTGTAAACAGTTTATTAGATGAAGCGTAAAACATCATTCATAATCATTCAGGCAGCCTTGTTTCATGCAGCCTGAAACTATTGATTAAAGGATAAATTATGGCAATCAATTTAACCGAAAAAACCGCTAAAATGCTTAATCCTATTGCTGGTGTGCAAATTTTCACCGCACAAGCAGGCATCAAAAAACCTAATCATACTGATTTAACCTTAATGGTACTTGGCAAAGAAGCAACTGTTGGTGCAGTGTTTACGCAAAATCGTTTCTGTGCTGCACCTGTTAATGTTTCCAAACAACATTTAAGCAATGACAATGGCATACGCGCTTTAATCATCAATACAGGTAATGCCAATGCAGGTACGGGCGCAACAGGTCGTGAACACGCTTTGCAAATGTGCCAAGCCACAGCGGAACAATTAGGGTGCCAAGATAATCAAGTGCTGCCATTTTCAACAGGCGTGATTTTAGAGCCTTTGCCCATTGAAAAAATCACCAATGCCATTCCGCATATGCAACCTGCCAACTGGGCAGATGCTGCGCGTGCCATTATGACCACCGACACCGTCCCCAAAGCAGCGCATCAAAGTGCATTGATTGGTAATTATCACACTGTTCAAGCAACAGGTATTGCCAAAGGTGCAGGTATGATTCACCCTAATATGGCAACGATGTTAAGCTTTATTGCAACCGATGCCAAAATTGCACAACCTGTTTTGCAACGACTCACCGAAGAAATCGCCGATGAAACATTCAATTGTATTACCGTAGATGGCGACACCAGCACAAACGATAGCTTTGTTATTATTGCCACAGGCAAAAGTGAACAAAACGAAATTGATAACATTGCCGATCCACGTTATCAACAAGTGAAAGATTTGTTACACAGTGTGGCACTAGAATTGGCACAAGCTATTGTGCGCGATGGCGAAGGGGCTAGCAAATTTATTACCATTAAAGTTTGCAACGCTATGAATCGTGATGCTGCACGCCAAGTGGCTTATGCCATTGCGCATTCACCCTTGGTCAAAACTGCTTTTTCTGCCAGCGACCCTAATCTTGGGCGAATTCTTGCTGCAATTGGTTATTCTGGTGCGGCGGTTGATGTGGAAAAACTCAAAGTTTATTTGGGCGATGTTTTGGTTGCAGAAAATGGAGGTCGCGCCCATTCTTATACCGAAGAACAAGGTCAGCGCGTGATGAACGAAGATGAAATCACCATCACTATTGACTTAAATCAAGGTCAAGCAGAATGCACGATTTATACCTGCGATTTAACCAAAGAATATGTTGCCATCAACGCTGATTATCGCAGTTAAGCAAAAGATTTTAGGCTGCCTGAAACATTATTTTCAGGCAGCCTTTTCTTTTTTTATGAATTATGCCATTTGCTCGGCTTGAATAGCAGTCAAAGCAATGGTGTATACAATATCTTCCACCAATGCACCACGAGATAAATCGTTCACAGGCTTGCGCAAACCTTGCAACATTGGACCAACGCTTAATACATTCGCGTTGCGTTGTACGGCTTTGTATGTGCAGTTGCCTGTACTCAAATTAGGGAATACAAAAACGGTGGCTTTGCCTGCAACGGGACTATTGGGGGCTTTGGATTGTGCGACACTGGGGACAACCGCTGCATCGTATTGCAAAGGTCCATCAACCGCTAAATCAGGACGTTTTTCGCGCACAATATTCGTTGCTTCAATCACCAAGTCTACATCAGGACCGCTGCCTGAATTGATGGTGGAATAAGAAATCATTGCCACGCGTGGTTCAATACCAAATGCTTTGGCACTGTCAGCCGATTGAATGGCAATTTCAGCCAGTTGCGCCGCATCAGGATTTGGATTAACGGCACAATCACCATAAACCACCACTTGTCCAGGCAATAGCATAAAGAAAATACTGGAAACAATGCTGGCATTTGGCGCGGTTTTAATCAATTGCAAAGCAGGACGGATTGTATTAGCGGTGGTATGTACCGCACCTGAAACCAAACCATCAACATCGTTTTGCGCCATCATCATTGTGCCAAGTACAACGGTGTCTTGTAATTGTTCGCGAGCCTGTTCTGGCGTTAAGCCTTTGGATTTTCGTAATTGACACATAGGTTCAACATATTGTTCAACCAAACTGGCAGGGTCAATGATTTCCAAAGTTTCAGGCAGCGTAATATTCAGTTGCGCAGCCACTTGATTGACTTCTTCACGTTTTGCTAATAAGACGCAACGCGCAATACCTTTTTCATGACAAATCACCGCAGCACGCACGGTTCTTGGTTCTGCACCTTCTGGCAAGACAATGCGTTTATTGGCGCGACGTGCTTTATCTATCATATTAAAACGAAATTGAGCAGGCGAAACGCGGTCGGTTTCGCAACAATCCAATTGTTCAATACCTTGTAAACGTGTTGCAGAGCCTAAATAGGTTAATTGATTATCTTGGGCAACTGATTCTGTGTCGCTAATAACGCCTGCAAACACAACATTTTGACCAACAAACAACTGTTTCGCTGCCGCAACACATTGACTGTTTTTCTCGGCATCATCACCGTTAACGACAAAAATAATATGTGCATTAAAAGTGCTTGCCAAAGCAATATTTTGCATCGCAAGCAACACGTTATCTTCTGGTGCAACCCCCACAATCACTTTATGTTGAGCGTTCAATTGTGCTACATCACTCACTAAATTGTCTAACCAATCATCGCATTTACCAGCGTTTAACATTTCATTGGTACGCGCTAAATCCACAAAAGGATTAAACACTTCAGCTTGATTAAATAATTTCGCCACATCGTGAGCAACAGCAAGTGTATCAACGGCGCGATTAACAGGGAAAATCAAAATATTTGCCATCAACAGACCTTTCAAAAACAAACAGAAAAATGCTTAATATAGCGTATTTACAGGGTTTAATAAATGTTTATTTTGTTAAAAATCTTCGTTATTTATGAGTCATTTTTTATTCAGGCAGGGCAGGTAAATAATAAACAGCAAATACAATAACATCATCAGTAGTAGTTTCAGGCTGCCTGAAAAGCGTTGTATAATCGCTTTTTTACAAGAAACAGGGGTACTGTTTTTGTTGTGAATAACAATAAACGGTTGAGAAACACCCTTACAATCCGATGCGGTTAATACCGCCGTGGAGAGTTTTCTTATCAACGATAAGCCCTTGTTTCTGAATATTTTTTACATACAAGGGCTTGACAATGGACAAATCTTTATCGTTACACATTCCTTTTCCCAACTCGCAACGCAAATATCTTTCAGGCTACCTGAATGATGATTTGCGTGTGCCGTATCGTGAGATTTCGCAGTCGGACACGATTACCGACAATGGCGTGGAGCAAAATCCGCCCATTCCTGTGTATGATTCGTCAGGCGTTTATGGCGATGATAATGCAGTGATTGATTTACAAAAAGGCTCGCCCGATATTCGTTCTATGTGGATTGAACAACGGGGCGATACGCAGGTTTTGTCTGAATTATCAAGCGATTACGGCAAAAAACGCTTGAATAATCAATCATTAGATGATATTCGTTTTCCGAATACACGAAAACCACGAAAAGCGAAATCTGGGCAGTGTGTAACGCAAATGTATTATGCCAAGCAGGGCATTATTACGCCTGAAATGGAATTTGTCGCCATTCGTGAGCGAATGAATTTGGATAAACTTTTCAGGCTGCCTGAATATCAAAATCTCATCAAACAGCACGCAGGACAAAACTTCGGGGCGAATATGCCCAAAACGCCTGAT
>JAFSQZ010000024.1 GCA_017446355.1 Neisseriaceae bacterium | reverse complement strand
TATTGCAGGCGGTGTTCTACATCACGTAAAAAACGATAAGCTTCTAATAATTTTTGCGCGTGTTCGGTTTTCAGGTTGCCCAATTGCGCCAATTGATTGATGGTTTCTTGCGTTCCTTTTAATTGCAAAGCACGTACTTGTCCACCGCGAATCATTTGAAAAATTTGTGCGATAAATTCTATTTCACGAATACCACCCGCCCCGAGTTTGACGTTTTCTGCCATACCGCGTTTGCTGACTTCTTGGCGAATTTGCCGATGCAAAGCCCTCATTGCTTCGTATGCACTGAAATCTAGATATTTGCGGAAAACAAACGGTTGCACCAAGCTTTGAATATCATTGGCATAAGGCGTAACCACGCGTGCTTTACACCACGCATAGCGTTCCCATTCGCGACCTTGTGTAATCAAATACTGTTCTAACGCGGTTTCGCTTAATACCAGCGGACCACTATCACCATCAGGACGCAAGCGCATATCTACGCGAAAAACTTGACCATCAGCAGTGATGTTGTCCAACAAAGCAATGATTTTTTGTCCCACTTTGGTGAAAAATTCTTGATTACTGCGCGTGCGTTTGCCATTGGTTTCACCGCTTTCAGGGAAAATAAAATCAAATCAATATCAGACGAAACATTGAGTTCAAAGCCCCCAGCTTTCCCCATCGCAATCACACTTAAATGTTGCTCACTGTCGCTGTATTGCCCCATCGGCGTGCCATATAAATCGCGGTAATACTGTTCGGCATAATCTGATGCGATATTGATGGCAAAATCGGCTAATTCGGTAATGGTACGCGTTACTTCTGCCAAGTCGGAAATATGGTTGATATCACGCACAATAATATGTGCCACCACATAACGGCGTAATATACGCAATTGTTTGGTCAGTTCTTCTTCATTTTTTGCCGCAATCAATGCTTGCCAATCAGCAAAATGGACAAAATCTTCACGATTTAATGGACGCGCAAGCCACGCTGTCAAAAAGGATTCATCAATTTTTCCACCGTCTAATTGACGTGAAAGCCAAAGCGAAAAAGGTAAAGTGGCGTGTAAAACAGTGTTCATAAGAATGGTCTTGACGTAATGAAAAGTTGGAAATAAATGATTGCGCTATTTCGTTATTATCTTTCAAATATGGTTAACAAGGCTAGAAATTTCTATATTTAAACCAGTTTCTATTTTATTTCGTTGAACCTTGTTAAACCAAATGAAAAATTAAATGATACTGAATTGAAGCCCTTTTTCTGACTTTTTTGTACAGGAATTGTCAACCTATCCACATTAAAAATCCGTTTACTTGTTTAATTAAGTATGCACGTTTACAATGCGTTTCTTTAATTTAGCGTTTAAATATGTTTTCAGGCAGCCTGAAAACATTTGTTACGCTTTTTTTCTAGCGTTATTTTGAAGCCCATACATTTTAGCTATTCAAGATAACATCATTATTCAGGCAGCCCAAAGTTAGTTTTTATGATTACACTTGGAATTGAATCTTCTTGTGATGAAACTGGTGTAGCGATTTACCACAGCGAAAAAGGTTTAATCGCCAATCAATTACACACGCAAATGGCAATGCACGCCGAATATGGTGGTGTCGTGCCTGAATTAGCCAGTCGCGACCACATTCGCCGTTTAACACCGCTGACGCAAAACGCTTTGAAAGAAGCAGCATTAACATTTAATGACATTGATTTGATTGCGTACACACAAGGACCAGGTTTAGGTGGCGCATTATTAGCGGGCGCGGCTTATGCAAATGCTTTGGCTTTTGCACTTAACAAACCTGTTTTACCCGTCCATCATTTAGAAGGACATTTACTTTCACCACTTTTATCAGACAATCCGCCAACATTTCCTTTTGTGGCACTATTGGTATCAGGTGGACACACACAATTTATGGCGGTTCGCGGTTTTGGTGATTATGAATTACTGGGTGAAACCGTAGATGACGCAGCTGGTGAAGCATTTGATAAAACAGCAAAATTATTAGGATTAGCTTATCCAGGTGGTGCAAAATTATCGGAATTGGCGAAATTAGGACAAGCCGATGCGTTTGTTTTTCCACGTCCTATGTTGCATTCGCACGATTTACAAATGAGTTTTTCAGGTTTGAAAACTTCGGTTTTAACAACGGTAGAAAAAGTGCGCGAACAACTCAATTTGCGAGCAGATGAAACGCTGCCTGAAAACATACGTAATAATATTTGTCGCGCCTTTCAAGATGCAGTAGTAGACGTATTGGCAACCAAAGCCCAACGCGCATTATTGCAAACAGGTTTTCGGCGTTTAGTGGTCGCAGGTGGCGTAGGTGCCAATTGGCAATTGCGCGAACGCTTGCAACAATTAACGGTAAAAACATCGCCCAAAGCGCAGCCTGAAAACGTCCAAAGCTATTTTCCTGCTTTATCTTTGTGTACCGATAATGGTGCGATGATTGCCTTTGCAGGTGCGATGCGTGCCAAACACGGTATTCAGGCAACACAAACAGCAGC
>JAFSQZ010000209.1 GCA_017446355.1 Neisseriaceae bacterium | reverse complement strand
GAAAACTTCAAACGTTTCTTCAATAACACGTTTGAAATCAAATTTTTCATCGTTTACGCCATCAACGCTTGCAGCACCCAAATGTCCTGCGGCATGCGCAGGGTGTTCAATCACAATTGCATCAGGCAACACTTCTTTTTTCAGCCAGCGTTTCAAGACGATATTGATGCCACGCGATTCTGACAAAATGGGTAATAACGCAACATTTTTACGATAATCGCCAACCATTTCAGGCAAGTCCAAAGGCAAGCCCGCACCCATCACAATGGCATCTACGCCAGATTCACAAGCTTGACGCACCAAAGCAACGTGATCTTTCACTGCTTTCATCACATTAACGGCAATCATACCCTTGCCTTCGCTTTGTTGTTTGGCTGCCTGAATTTCACGATCCAATGCTAAACGATTGAGTTTGCAATATTTTTCTTCACTTGGATTGATTTTGCTTTCTGCCAGTAAATCTTCGTGTAAATGGCGTAAATCCACACTGGCAATTGTACCAATACCATTTTCACGCGCCACTGCGCTGGATAAACGTGAAGCAGAAATACCCACGCCCATACCGCCTTGCACAATGGGAATCAATTCTTTATTACGAATAATTAAAGGATTAAATTTATGATTCATTAGGATTACCCTTAAAAGCAATTTTTAGTTATTCTACTCTAAAATCAAATAAAGTTTTAAGTTTTTACTCTATGCAAAAATGTAAAATATATTAAGACAATGAAAATAAATAATTTTTATTGAGTTGTATATTTGGTATTCAGGCAGCCTGAATGTTGTTATACTTTACAGTTTCTTTGATGATTAAATGAAAGGTTGACAAAATGCCTGCATTTTCTTTGCCAGCAAGTGATGGCAATATGTTTCATAGTCAAGAGCATTTACCGTTGGTGGTGTATTTTTATCCAAAAGACAACACACCTGGTTGCACCACAGAGGGGCAAGATTTTAACCGCTTGCTGCCTGAATTTCAGGCTGCTGGATACACGGTGGTGGGTATTTCGCGCGACAGTGTTAAATCACACCAAAATTTTTGTGCAAAACAACAATTTCAATTTCTGTTGTTGAGTGATGTAGATGAAAGCGTTTGCCGACAATTTGATGTGATGAAATTGAAAAAATTATACGGTAAAGAATATATGGGTGTAGAACGTAGCACGTTTGTGTTGAATGAACACGGAGAAATTGTGCGTGAATGGCGAAAAGTAAAAGTGAATAATCACGCACAAGAAGTGTTGACGACTATTCAGAATGAAATCAATTAACGGCATCATACACAATAGGTTTGAATGAAACGGAGGAAAAATGCTGCCTGAAAGTTTGCCACGTTATCTTGCGCCCGCTAAATTGAATTTAAATTTACACATTATTGGTCGGCGTGAAGATGGTTATCACGAATTGGAAAGTATTTTTACCTTGATTGATTGGGCAGATGAATTGTGTTTACAAGTGCGCGAAGATGGTAAAATTTGTTTGCACACCATCACGCCTAATGTGCTGCCTGAACAAGATTTAACGGTGCGTGCAGCAAAATTGTTGCAACACGTTTCAGGCAGCCATTTGGGTGCAGATATTTGGCTACAAAAACATTTGCCTATGGGAGGTGGTTTAGGTGGCGGCAGTTCTGATGCGGCAACGGTTTTGTTGGTATTGAATCATTTATGGCAAACGCATTTTTCAGATGACGCGTTAATTGAATTAGCAGTGAAACTGGGGGCTGATGTACCATTTTTTGTGTTTGGACAAACCGCCTTTGCACGTGGTATTGGCGAGCGTTTACAAGTTATCAATGTGCCTGAAAAATGGTATTTGGTGGTCAAACCCAACGTTCACATCGCCACCCCAAAAATTTTTGCACACCCTGATTTAACGCGTAACACACCACCTTGTATCAATCCTAGTTACACCGCATTGCAACCCTTTAAAAATGATATGCAAGCAGTGGTTTTAAAAGAATATCCAGAAGTTTTGCAGGTATTTAATATTTTGAAACAATACGGTCAGCCATTGATGACAGGTTCAGGCGCGTGTGTATTTTTAACATTTGATGATGAACAATCCGCACAAAAAATAGCCAATAAGCTGCCTAAACAATGGCAAATCCATATTGCCAAAAGTTTAACAAAACACCCCGTTAAAACTCAATTTCATCAATAGATAATCTCTTTTAAAAATAAAAACTTGTTTGCTTTTTCAGGCAGCCTGAAAACAAAGTATCTTGACAGTTTTAGAAAAAATAAAGATAATTCTCCTTTTTCATCGTTCAAACATTTGCTTTATCTTTACAGTGAATAGTGAACAGTTGGGGATTCGCCAAGTTGGTTAAGGCATCGGATTTTGATTCCGACATGCGTAGGTTCGAATCCTACATCCCCAGCCAAAATTTTTATTGGGGATTCGCCAAGTTGGTTAAGGCATCGGATTTTGATTCCGACATGCGTAGGTTCGAATCCTACATCCCCAGCCAGTTCAGCGCGTATGTTTTCCAGCATACGCGCTTTGTTTTGAGCAAACCTGCCTGAAATGGCAAAACGATTTTACTTCATCAACAAAAACATTTTACCTTTCACTTTGCATCTTGATTGTTTTCAAACCTTCAAAATCCCCTTATAATCTCACCGCTTTCAATCCCTAACACGAAGGAATAATGATGTACGATAAATACCAATCAGATGCCACAAAATTTCTCAACAAATTTCTTAAAGATAACCCAAAAATTGCGGAACAACGTTTAAAAAATCGCGGTTTATTGTGGGACGTAACGCTTAAACCAGAAGAACAAGCAGGATTTGAAGCGGCCAAAGTTGCCAAAAAACCTTACACTTACCAACCCGATTAAACCTGTCCAGCAAAGATTTTTAATCTTTGCTTCTTTTTGTTTCAGGCAGCCTGAAATGTCAATTCAAGCACCTATTTTTACCCCTGAATTATTGCAATATTTGCGCAATATTAGCACACCCGAACCGCCTATTTTAGCGCGTATTCGCGAGGAAACCGCGCAACATCGTTTAGGTAAAATGGCAATTGCGCCAGAGCAAGCCGCATTGTTGACTTGGTTGGCACGCGCAATCAATACCCAAAACTACCTAGAAATTGGCACATTTACAGGATACAGTAGTACCGCAATGGCATTAACGCTGCCTGAAAACGCACATTTAACCTGTTGTGATATTAACGTTACTTTTACCGATAAAGCACGACAATACTGGCAAGAAGCTGGTGTGGCACACAAAATTGAATTACATTTGCAACCCGCGCTCATCACTTTGGACGAATTGATTGCACAAGGAAAAACGCAATATTTTGACCTTGCTTTTATTGATGCAGATAAACCACCCACACCACATTATTATGAACGTTGCTTGAAACTTGTACGCAGTGGCGGTATTATCGCCATTGATAATTTATTATTAGGTGGTCGCATTATCAACGAACCCAATGATAATAGTCCAATCTCACACACGATATTGCGCGAATTTAATGCACAACTTCCCTATGATAAGCGCATCACACCTTTAACATTGCCTTTGGGTGATGGATTAACTTTATTACTCAAAAACTGATTCAGGCTGCTTAAAATGCTTAACAATTATCCACAAGTTACTTTACGTCCTGCTAGGCTAGAAGATTGCCCAGAGATTTATCGCGTACATCGCCACGCAGTGCGTTATGTTTGTACGCAAGCCTATAATGAAAGAGTAATGCATAACTGGCTTGCTATTATCAATCATGATGGTTATAGCGAAAGTATGTCTTACAAAAACGGTGCTTTTTGGGTGGCTGAATATCAAAATCAAATTCAAGGTTTCTTTGAAGTGGATTTTGCCATATCACGTTTAGAAGCATTATATGTTCACCCATTTTTTCACCGTTTAGGCATAGGAACAGCAATGCTTCTTCGTGCTGAAGAATTGTTTAAACAAGCTAATCTATCAGTGGTAAACCTATACGCATCAGAAAATGCAGTGTCTTTTTACCAACATAACGAATACAAAATAAAAGGCGCGGCAAAACAACCATTGACACTTGATAACGTGGTTGAACCTTTAGCAATTGACTGTAAATATATGATTAAAAGACTTCTATAAATATCATTTATTATGAAACAGTTAAAAAAAATCATCATCGTGCATCTTGACAGTAAAAAAAATACACCATAAAATTCGCGTTTACTTTTCGGAGTAGTGGCTGAGAGGCTGAAGGCACACCCCTGCTAAGGGTGCATCTGGGCTAAAACCTGGATCGAGGGTTCGAATCCCTCCTGCTCCGCCATAAGTGTTTTTTATCGGTTTTTTTATTTTTTCAAAGCATTTAAAAACATTATAAAAATCATTTAATTATCTATTTTTTTCTTTTTTATTCTTTTTAATCTTTTTTATTATTTTCTGTACTGTTTTATTTTTTGGTGGTATTTTATGGGTATCACAAAACATAAAAATACGGGTACTCATTATGCCTAAAATTGTTAAGCCTTTGACACTTGGACAAGTTAAATCTGCACGTCCAAAAGATAAATTATATAAATTGTCTGATGGTGGTGGTTTGGCTTTGTGGGTGTTGCCTAGTGGTTCTAAATCTTGGCGTATGTCATATACACGACAAGATGGTAAGAGAGATACTTTAATTTTGGGAATGTATCCTGAATTTTCGTTATTTGAAGCGCGTGAGTGGCGGTTGAAAATTCGTACAATGTTGGCTCACGGTGAAAATCCTAAATCAATAAGTAAAAATAGTGATTTTGAAACGCTGTTTTGTTTTGAAAAAAGGTTGATTGAGTGGCATACGCGTTGGGCAAATCAGGGTGGTAAAGATGGTTATGGCAAAAATCAGAGATATGCTAAACAGGTGTTAAGTGCGTTACAGGATAATGTTTTTCCTGATTTTTTGGGGCGCGATGTGCGAACGATTTCTACCGCTGAAATTGTGAAGTGTTTGCGGAAGATGGAAAATCGCGGTGTGTTGGAATATTTGCGCCGTGTGAAGATGAGTTTGGGCTTGTTTTTTGATTATTTGGTGTCCGATGGTACGGTTTCTTTTAATCCTGTGCGTGTGATTGGTAGTCAAGTGTTTCAGGCTGCGCGTGAGACGCATTTTGATGCGCTTGCTCCTTGTGATTTGCCTTTGCTTGTTGAACGTTTGGAAAATGCTGTAAATGTGTCTTATCGTGTGCGTTTGTTGATTTATTGGCAGTTGTTGACGATGACGCGCCCTAGTGAAACGGCTCACGCGAGAATTGATGAGATTGATTTAAATGCTGGCTTGTGGGAAATTCCTTTGTCGCGTATGAAAACGCGTGAACACGTTGTGCCTTTATCGCCTACTTTATTGTCGCTTTATGATGAAATTATGCGGATAAATGTTAATGGTGTGTTTTTGTTTGAGGGTATGGGGTTGAACAAGCCGATGAGTGTGGAAACTGCTCGTATCAATTTGCGTAATAAGTTGCATTTGAATACAACGGCTCACGGTTTGCGTGCTTTGGCGCGTACTTATTTACGTGAGAAATATAATGTTCCGCGTGATGTGGGTGAGTTGTTGCTTTCTCATTCTATTGGTGATAAAACAGAGCGTGCTTATTCGCGTTTTGAGTTGCTTGATGAAAGACGGCATTTTTTGACGCTTTTTGGCGATGATGTGATGCGTTTGCGTGAACAGTTTAAAAGAAGAGCCTATTCAAAATAATTTTGGGGGCAAGTACTATACATTGATTGAATTTTAAAGGCTGCCTGAAAAGACAGCCTATGTAGGAAGTTAATCTAACTCAAAATAGGCATCGCGCCAAGATGGAACAGACAGCTGCAAGCTTGTTTCTAATTCGCCAGCAAAAAAAGAAGCGTCATTAAAACGGTCATAAACTTTATAGACTATATCGCTATTGAGTGAACGAACTGCGCTTTTTGTGCGGAAAAAATAAGCTTGCATATAAGGCAAATGGCTCAACAAGGCTTTTAGATTATGAACATCGTTT
>JAFSQZ010000208.1 GCA_017446355.1 Neisseriaceae bacterium | reverse complement strand
TAATTTTCCATCACAGCAGTTTCAGGAAAAATGGCAACAGGTGCGTGATTTTTCAGTTCTTGATTGAGCTGTTTTTTACGATGTTCATCAATTTCAGCTAAATCAACCTGACGAATCGTGGCGTCTAATTGCCACAAAACAGAACGCGTAATGGTCAAGCCTATGGATTTCAGCAATAAAAAAGTTTTTACTGCACCGATTTCATCAGGGTGAAGGTGATGTTTTTCCAACAAATTTTGAATTTTGGGAGACAAAGTTTTCATGATATGGGGCTTGATTCAAATGTGAGTAATTCTTGCAAACATTTTCCGTATATTTTTTATGCGTTTTATGCGTTGTTCAAACAAGGTTTATTTTATCGTTTAGGTAAAATATTGATGAACAAAGTCAATAAATATGATTGTGAAGCAATCAAACAGCTGTTTTTGTGGAACTAAAAACTTGTTGAAACTTTGTTGTGTCTTCGTTTTGTCTTCACTTTGCGAGCAGAAACTGCGTTCTTTGTGCCACTTCAACTTCGAATTGTACGCAGTCTACCAACTTTGTAGGATTTCTATGATTGATTAAAATCTATGATTAAATATAGACGAAATATCATAAATTGCATAGAATTAAGGGGTTTTTCATATTTTTTATGACGGAAAAATTATGCGTATATCATCTTTATGGTTGTTGGTTGGTGTTTCTTTGGCTTTAAGTGCCTGTGCGGGCTTTACCCAAGCACCTGCTAATGTGGAAAATGCTGAAAATGGAGCGGAATCCAATCCATACAATCCGCCACAACAAGATAATCCTTATACACCTTCATCCCAATATTCTCCATACACCGCACCAAACAGTACTTACATTCCATCGAATGCCACAGTGGACATCAATGCAGCAACACATACTGTGGTTTATGGCGATACCATTTACAATGTTGCCAAACGCTACAAAATTTCCCAAGATGATTTGCGTGCTTGGAATAATTTGACAGATGGTTCTGTTATTAAAATCGGTCAGGTGTTGAAAGTGAAAAATGGAGTTGCTGCACCTGCTTCCACAACAGGAAATGATACGCCTGTTGTGAAGTTATCGCCTGAACCTACAACGACTGCCCCTGTTGCTACCACTACGGTTTCTACCGATAAAAAAGTAACCAAAAGTGGCATCACTTGGTCTGTGCCTACTAATGGCATGGTTTTATCTCCGTATAACGCTACCACCAAAGGGGTTCAATACGGGGGAAAAGCAGGGCAACCAGTGCGTGCTGCCGCAGACGGGAAAGTGGTGTACAGCGGTTCGGGATTACGCAGTTACGGCAATTTAATCATTGTGCAACACGATCAAACTTATTTAACCGCTTATGGCAATAATGAAGCTTTGATGGTCAAAGAGGGCGATCAAGTCAAACGCGGTCAGCAGATTGCTCGTATGGGTAAAAATGATGCAGGTCGTGTGCAACTGCATTTTGAATTGCGTGAGAATGGAACACCGATTAACCCCAATCGTTTTATTCCTCAATAAATGTTTTCAGGTTGCCTGTTTTCAGGCAGCCTGAAAAAAGACCATACTGGCATCTGTGGCATATTTCGTTGTGCGTTGTTCAAAACGAGGTTTATTTGACCGTTAGGTAAAATCTTTATTGACGAGTCAATAAAGGATTACAAGGTAATCAAACCGAAGTTTCTGCGAACGAAGTGAAGCTAAAACAAGGTTTATTTTAGTTATTAGGCTAATGTTGATTGACAAAGTCAATCAACAGATGAAGAAGTCATTGAAGCAAAGTTGTGGCAACGCCGTAAGGCGAAGTTAAAACAGATTTTCAAATCACTTAATCCGCTTTTTCAGGCAGCCTGAAAAAGTTTTATTTAATTTAATAAAGAGGTTTTTCATGAAAGTAGGATTTGTTGGTTGGCGTGGCATGGTTGGATCAGTATTGATGCAACGCATGCGTGAAGAAAATGATTTTAATCACATTCAAGACGCTGTTTTTTTTACCACTTCCAATGTTGGCGGTGCGGCTCCTGATTTTGGTCAAAATGACCGTGTTTTGCATGATGCAAACGATATTGCCGAATTATCGGCTTGCGACATTATTGTTACTTGTCAAGGCGGAGATTACACCAAAGCGGTTTATCCTAAAATTCGTGAAAGCGGTTGGAATGGTTTCTGGATTGACGCTGCATCGGCATTACGCATGCAAGACGATGCGATTATTGTATTGGATCCTGTGAATCGTGATGTGATTGATGCTGCGTTGGCTCGTGGCGTGAAAAACTTTGTTGGTGGTAACTGCACAGTTTCTTTAATGCTGATGGCGTTGGGCGGATTGTTTCAAAACGATTTGGTTGAATGGGCAACTTCAATGACTTATCAAGCCGCATCAGGGGCGGGTGCTAAAAATATGCGTGAATTGATTGCGGGCATGGGGGCTGTTCATCAAACCGTTGCGACTGAATTGGCTGATCCTGCATCCGCCATCTTGGATATTGACCGCAAAGTATCAGATTTCTTGCGTTCAGATGCTTATCCGAAAGCTAATTTTGGCGTTCCTTTGGCAGGAAGTTTAATTCCTTGGATTGATGTAGATTTGGGCAATGGGCAATCGAAAGAGGAATGGAAAGGGCAGGCTGAAACCAATAAAATTCTTGGACGCGAAGCCAAACCAGTGGTGATTGATGGGCTTTGCGTGCGTGTTGGTGCAATGCGTTGTCATAGCCAAGCGATTACGCTGAAACTTAAACAAGATTTACCGATTGCAGAAATTGAAGCCTTGTTATCGCGTGCCAATCAATGGGTGAAAGTAGTGCCGAATGAGAAAGAGGCATCTATCAATGACTTAACCCCAGCTGCCGTTACAGGCACACTGACAGTCCCTGTGGGTCGTATTCGTAAGTTGGGTATGGGTGGAGAATACATCAGTGCATTCACCGTAGGAGACAAACTATTGTGGGGTGCGGCAGAACCAGTCCGCCGTATTTTGCGTATTGTGTTAGGGCTTTCTGTTTAATAAAACTTGATGTAAAAATTCCCTTTATTGCAAAGGGAATTTTTTTTTACATGAGTAGTCGGATTGTCTTTATAAAAACGAACTTTTTAGGCGTAATAGTCAAAATAGGTACTATTTTGAGTAGTTACGCCAAATATTTTTAGTTATCACTTT
>JAFSQZ010000207.1 GCA_017446355.1 Neisseriaceae bacterium | reverse complement strand
TGATGCAGCACAAATTGTGGCGCAAAAAGAAGCTGATTTTGCTTTGCCTGAATCTATTGATAAAGCGCAAGAAGCCTTGTGCAAACATTTCAATGTTTCATCACAACAGTTACGTGTTTTTGATAACCAAGACTGGTTCGCACCGATTGCTTCGGGAACAGCTGTTGCTGATGCTATGATTATCTGTCCTGCCAGTATGGGTACAGTAGCCGCTATTGTGCATGGTCTTTCTGAAAACTTATTACAACGCGCCGCAGATGTTTCTATTAAAGAAAAACGACCACTGGTTATCGTGCCTCGAGAAACACCGCTTTCCAGCATTCATCTACAAAATTTATTGCAATTAAGTATGTTAGGTTGTAACATTGTTCCGCCTTGCGCAGGTTTCTATCAAAAACCACAAACCGTTAATGATATGATTGATTTTGTGGTGGCGCGTATTTTGGATCAGTTGCGCATTCAGCATAATTTATTGCCTAAATGGGGCAGTTGATTGGTTTATTTTGTATTATAGATAAGGAATAAAGTAATGAAAAAATATTTGTTTACGCTTTCAGCAGCACTGCTTTGTCAGGCAGCTTTGGCTCAAAATATTGAAGTGAAAAATCCGCAAGCTCGAGCGACTGTTGGACAAATTCAAAGCGGCGCATTTATGCAATTGGTCAACACTGGAAATAAAGATGATGCTTTAATACAGGCGCATACAGATGCCAGCATCACTGAAAAAACAGAGTTGCATAACCATATTATGGAAAATGGTTTGATGAAAATGCGAAAAGTAGACAGCATCGCCATTAAAGCAGGTCAAACCCAAGAATTAAAACCTGGTGGTTACCATATTATGTTTTTAGGTTTGAAAAAAGATTTGGTAGCTGGTCAAACTTTCCCTGTTGAATTGACTTTCCAAAGTGGTGAAAAACAAACAATTAACGTAAAAGTGGTGGATTTTAAAAACCAACCAATGAAACATCATCACCATCATCACTAATTGATGAGCGAAACACCGCCAAAGTTGGATATTTAAAATCTGCCTTTGGCGGTGTTTTTTAGAGAAAATCTTATTAACATTTTGAAATATTTACAAAACCTGTTATTTAAAATCGTGCAATCAAAATAAAGTTAAAATGAAGTTTCGGTGTAGCTAAAAACTACTGTCATTGCAAGCGTACGTAGCACTCGTGGCAATCCCCTAACTACGGAAAACAACCTTTCAGGCAGCCTGAAAGATTAAATCAACCTAAACAATTAGGAGATTGCCACAGTTTGCTAACGCAAACTTCGCAAAGACGACTTAAATTCAGGCTGTCTGAAAACGAAGTTTTGATAAAATCAAAACGAGTTTCTGCGAACAAAGTGAAGCTAAAACTTTGTTGACGAAGTCAAAACAAAGTTTCTGCGAGCGAAGCTAAAACGAAGTTTTGATGAAATCAAAACAAAGTTTCTGTGAGCCATAAAGCGAAGCTAAAACGCATATTGTTTAAGCAGTGAAAATTGTACATTCACTTATCAAGCGATAAACCGTTATAATACAAGCTTTAACTTACACGCAGGCAGCCTGAAAATGCGTAAAAAAACCAAAAATTTCCCTTTTCTTATTGTTCAACGCCAACGTTTTGCGTTTCATTTTGATAACCAAAGCAATGCTGATGATTTGCCGAGTGAAAAACAGTTTTATCAATGGATTTGGCACGCGTTGAAAAATTTTTCGCGACACGCAGAAATTTCTTTGCTTTTACTTGATGAGGAAAATGCGCGTGCGTATAACCGAGATTATCGTCAAAAAGATTATGCCACCAATGTATTAAGTTTCGCGCTGAACGAAGGAGAAAATGTCCTTTTTAATCAAAAAGATGTTTTAATTGGTGATTTGATTATTTGTCCGCAAGTCGTTGCAAAAGAAGCGGCAGAACAACATAAACCTTTGTTGCATCATTTTGCGCATTTAGTGATTCACGGCACCTTACATTTAATTGGTTTTGACCATATTGATGAAACCGATGCCGAAAAAATGGAACAATTAGAAATTGATTTATTGGCACAATTAAACATTGCCAACCCTTATGAATAAAGTATTCAGGCAGCCTGAATGCTAGCTGAACCCAAAATGAGTAATTATTTATTAACAGAATTGGTGCGTTTGTTAGATGAGCGTGCGTTTGTGTTTGACAGCGACACGATAGCCGTAAACGAAAGTTTGCGTCAAACCCAAGAAGATATTGTCCAAAAAATTCATCGTCGCGCCAGTATTTTAGACAGAAAACGCACGTTAGCCACGCGCTTAAATCAACATCAACACCGTCTGCAAACCTTATTATGGTTGGGCAGCGGTTTATGGTTTTTTCTAGGTTTTTCCGCCACTTACGCATTGATGCAACAAAGCAGCCTGAATTTTTTCTTTTTACTGATTAGCGCATTAGGCATCAATACGTTAATGTTAATAGTGTGGCTGATAGGGCTAGCGTTCGCGCCGAAGTCAAACGACCATTTATTGCCTTTTATTACTTGGCGCAACACCGATACTGTTGGACAAGCCATTGTGCAACTTTACGCCCAAAATCTCACCACGCCATTGGCGCGTTGGCAACGTGGCGCAGCCAGTCATCGTCTAGCATTAAGTGGTATTTTAGGTATGTTTTGCGCCACTTTGTTACTGTTTATTGCTCGTCAATATTCGTTTAACTGGCAAAGTACATTATTGTCAAATGAAGTATTCACACAAATCATTCGCGCCATCGCTTGGCTGCCTGAAAAAATCGGTTTTACTGTTCCTGATACACAAAGCATTTTAGACACACGTAATCAAAACAATACGACCAACGCGCATCAATGGGCAAGTTTTTTATTAGGTAGTTTATTGTGTTACGGCATTTTGCCACGTCTTTTGGCTTGGCTATTTTGTCGTTACAAAATGCGTCAAAACACTTTACAAATTGATTTAAATTTACCGTATTATCAAAACCTTATTCAATTATGGCAACGAAAAATTGTAGACAGCAGCGATGATTATCAAGCCGACAAAATTCAGGCAGCCCCGCCCATCTCTTTGAATCAAACAGGAACACATTGGGCAGTATTATTAGACAGTCCACATCACGACCCAGCTTGGTGTGAGCGACAACTGGGGCAAGAATGGCTCAATAAAGGCGTAATTGCCACGCGTGATGAAATCAACGATTTTATTATCCAATTAGCCAAACAACCTACGCAAATTCTTGTTGGCGTACGCGCCCACAATGTTCCAGATCGAGGCACCATTCGCGTGTTACAACGCATCGCCCAAACCGCACAAAATGGAATGATTGTTCAACTTCTTTTACCCAAAAACCTTTCAGGCAGCCCAAAAGAAGTCTTAAACCAATGGTATGAACTGTTTAATCAACATCAATGGGTTTGGTTAGACGCACGTTAATTTCAGGCTGCCTGAAACAGTGTTCAACAAAGCCAAAACTTTAATCCATAAAGAAATAAAAATGTATCAACAATGTTTAGATATTGAACAACCCACCTACCCTCGTTTTGACAAACTATTAGGTAACGCCAACGCCGAATTGATTTTTCGTTTGCAACACGAACAAGACCCATTTTTGTATCTTTGGGGGGTACAAGGAACAGGAAAAAGTCATATCTTACAAGCTTGGGTAGGACAAGCATTAGCGCGTGGCGACACAGCCGTTTACATTCACCCACACCACGCACCACTAACAGAACTTGCCGAAACCCACGATTTTATCGCCATTGACCAAATACAAGATTTAAACGCCGAAGAACAAGCCGAATTATTTTATTTATTCAACCAAATTCGCAATAATCATCGTGGACACTTATTACTTGCCGCCGACACGCCACCCAGTCAACTAATATTGCGCGAAGACTTACGCACCCGAATGGCATTTTGCTTGGTATACGAAGTACAACCACTCAGTTCAGATGAAAAAATCATCTTACTGAACGATTTAGCCAAAACACGACAAATGGGCATTGATAAACAAGTTTTAACGTATTTGGTTAACAACTGGTACACCGATTTACCATCATTACTCAACATATTCAACGAATTAGCGAATTACTCACTAATAATGAAGAAAAAAATCAACCTTGACTTACTACGTCAATTACTGAAACAACAGGATAAACCATGAAAAACCTTGCTATTTTTGATTTAGACAACACACTTATCAACACCGACAGCGACAATGCCTTTCCCCAATTTATGATTGAAAAAGGTTACATAAATGCCGAATACGCCACAGCAAAAAACGAAAAATTTTATCAAGACTATCAACAAGGCTGCCTGAATGTTCATGAATTTGTTGCTTTTCAAGTAGAGCCACTAAAAACGCTTAATAAACAACAACTTGATGAATTACATCAAGAATTTATGCAAAAATACATTGAACCCCATATCAGTCATATGGCAACACTACTGGTCAAAAGCCACAAAGATGCAGGTGATGAACTATTGGTAATATCTTCTACCAATGAATTCATCATCACCCCTATCTGCCACGCCTTTGGCATTACCAACATCATCGGCACGCGCCTAGAAACTGACGAAAAAGGATTTTTCACAGGCAATATTATTGGGGTTCCCAGTTTAAGTGAAGGCAAAATTACCCGTTTAGACGAATGGCTTACCCAAAATTGCCGTAGCCGAGAAGACTACGACAGAATTTATTTTTACAGTGATTCCAAAAATGACTTACCTTTATTAAACGAAGTCAGCAATCCTGTTGCGGTAAATCCTGATGAGATATTGTCCCAATACGCCAAAAGAAACGGCTGGCCTATATTGAATTTTCAATAAAAAATCTTTTCACAGTTTGAAACCTTTGCAAAACTCGTCATTCTGAACTTTTCGTAGAAAAGTGAAGAATCTTATTCTTTGTTTTATAAAGATTTTTCGCTAACGCTCAAAATAATGAATGATAAAAAGTAGGGTTTTGCAAAGGTTTCGGTTAATGATGTGATGAATGATGAATTTAGTAGAAATTTTTCACATAATAGTCAAAAAGGTAATAGAAATCTCCGAAAGCCTTATCATTACTGATTTTTATAGAAGTGAAAGGCTTTAAATGCAAAAAATGCTTTTTTTACAACTCTAAACTTTTACAACTCTAAACGCACCAAAAAGAATGGAAAACGGAATGGTAAAAACTGCTATAAATCATCGTGTTATTTACACAACGTATTAAAAGTAAAGCCTACCATTAAAAAATGGGCGTTATAACAAAGGATTTTGAGTAGGGTTTCAGGCAGCCTTTATTCTGTGGCAAACCGATTGATTTGCCACGTTAAAAACGCTGGATAGTTTTGAGCACGTTTGAAATAAGTGTCATCAAAATTGGTTCGCGCTTGCGATTGAGTGTGCATAGCGTTGTCTGCCCAAGGATAAAATTGATGATTGTCTAAACGATAAATGCCTTGTTTGTCCATCAATAAGTTGGCATTAAAACCATAACCACACCAAGGGTTTTCGCTGATATTTGGTGCGGTTAAATTGCAACCTGTTTGATAGTATTTTTCTTCCGATAATGAGAGTTCGTATAAGGTTGGCATAATGTCTTTGTGCGAACCAATGCGATTGGCATCAAATATTGCTTGCTGACGGTAATCTTGTGGTACATACAAATAAAAAGGTACCGCAAACTCCAAAGCTTGTTCTTGTGGGTTAGGATAACCAATTGCGCGGATATTGTGGTCGCCAGTTGCTGCGATAATGGTGTTTGTGGGTTTTATGGCACTGATGAATTGACCTAACGAATCGTTGGCATAACGATAAGTGTTTAAAATTTCGTTTTGTTCTTCATTTGTACCGAGGTTGGCTAGGCGTTGATGTTCTTCTGCTGTTAACGCAAAGTCGCGCCGTTCATAATGTTTTGGTGTTTTGAACGGTGGGTGATTGGTGATGGACAACATTAAAATAAATACAGGACGACCGTTTTTTTCAGCTTGCTGTATACGGTTTTGCGCGTAACGAAACATATATTCGTCTGGCACGCCCCAAGTGGCTTGTTCCATATTGGGATAATGCTGTTTGAGTACGTTTTCATCTACAATTTCGTCTGCGCCTAAATGACGTAAAAAGCCATCAAAATTGCGCCAACTCAAATTGCCTGATGAAATAAATGCAATGTCGTAACCAGCTTTTTTATAAGGCGTAAACATATTGCTGATAAAGTTTTTGTTTTTGGCAGAAGATTGTGTGATGTTGTTTAAAGGACTGCGAATCAATAAACGATGTAAACTGTCGCTGGTGCCATTACCTTCGGAAACAAAGCGCAGAAAGACCCAGTCGTTTTGCCAATGGGGTTTCAGGCTGCCTAATAAATCGCGTTGTTCATTATTAAAACTTAAAAAATGTGTCCCCATACTTTCCATCACCGCTAAAACCACATTCGGCGCGTGTTTTTGTACGGCTATATTTTTTGGCGTTGACACCAATAATTGTTGCAAATCAGCAGAATCAACATCGCGTTGCAACAAAGAAGCGAGTAAAGGTTTGCCGTCTTCATCAGAAACGTTTACAAATTGTTTGCTGTTTTGATACTCTTTTCGCGCCCAATCTAAAGAAATCAATGCGTTTGGCAAAAGTTTATTCACATCAGGGGAAACAGAAATACTGGCATTATCTTGACGCAAGGGGAATGTGCCCAAAGAACCGCGTGCGCCCAGTATTAAAGCCATTAGAAAAAGAAGATAGAAAACCGTTAATGTTTTCTTTCTTAATAGGGTATTTTTTGTACGCTGATGAAAAATCTGCCAAAATAAAAATGATGCAATAAGCCAAGCGAATACAAGGCGCATCACAGGGAAATCACTCCAAATGGTTTTTACAACGGCTTTGGTGTCTTCATCAATAATCCCAAATACAAAAGCATCAAATTGATGACCATAAATCCGAAAGAAATAAAGATTGCAAACCGTTAAAATAAGTACAATAGTCAGTAATATTGTCCATAAAAACGGTAAAAAACGCTCTCCTAAAGCCTGCGTTTTGCGCGTGGTTAATAATAAACACGATAATAAAAAGGGGATTGCTGTGGCAATGGCAGATGCTTTGATGTCAAACAATAAACCTTTACTAAATAAGGCAGATACATCTGCGCTAAATTGTGTACGAATAATATTATCTGTATAAAAATGCCATAAAATATAACGTGTTATGCTCAAAATCACTACGCTTAATACGAAAAAAAGTGCATTTTTTTTGAGCCACGAATAGGCAGAATTTAAGGTGTGGTTTTTTAACATTTTTCGTCTGTTTTCATTTATTTTTACAAAGTTCAAAGTCAAGCAAAAGTTTTAGCTTCACTTTGTTCGCAGAAACTCGTTTTGATTTTATCAAAACTTCGTTTTAGCTTCACTTCGTTCGCAGAAACTCGTTTTGATTTTATCAAAACTTCGTTTTAGCTTCACTTCGTTCGCAGAAACTTTGTTTTGATTTTATCAAAACTTCGTTTTAGCTTCACTTCGTTCGCAGAAACTTTGTTTTGACTTCGTCAAACAAAGTTTTCAGGCTGCCTGAAATCTTTCAAAATTTCTGTCATTGCGAGTCGTGATTTATCACGTATCACAGCGTAGCAATCTTCCTGATTTTATCTGCATCATTGTCGTTCATCA
>JAFSQZ010000206.1 GCA_017446355.1 Neisseriaceae bacterium | reverse complement strand
TTGTGGCAAGATTATGACAGCGAAGAAATGGCAGATGATGTGCGTTTCTTCCGCTTTGAAGAGGGGGCAAAATGGCACGATTTTGCCGAATATAAAAATGAACAATATTTTGTTGATCCGTGCAAACTGCTTTTAACCACACCAGGTATTGATATTGAAACAGGCGAATACGAAGATTTTGGCATCCCAGCGGCGATTTTGGCTCATTATTTACGCGAACGCTTGGTAATTCCTGAAAAAGCGGACTTAAATTCCATTTTATTCCTGCTCACGCCTGCGGAAAATATGGCGAAATTTCAACACCTTGTCGCCACTATTGCCCGCTTTGAAGAACACATTGAAGCCAACAGTTTGGTGTCGTCTATGTTGCCGTCTTTGGTGAAAGCGAAGCCCCAATACGCCAAAATGCGTATTCGCCAACTGTGCCAAAAAATGCACGATTTTTATCGTTCGCACAATCTCAATACTTTGCAACGGCAAATGTTCCAAAAACAACATTTCCCTCGCATTGTGATGAGTGCCGCTGACGCACACAACGCCTTTATCCGCAATCAAATTGAGTTAGTGCCATTGTCTGAAATCAAAGGCAGAATCGCTGCCGAAGGAGCATTGCCCTATCCGCCAGGTGTGCTGTGCATTGTGCCAGGTGAAGTGTGGGACGGTGCTGTGTTAGATTACTTCTTGGCTTTGGAAGAAGGCATTAACCAACTACCAGGTTTTGAACCTGAAATTCAAGGCGTATATTTGGAAGAAGACGACAACGGCAAAAAACACGCCTTTACGTATGTGGTAAGAGAATAGGTTTCAGGCTGCCTGAAAGTTAATATAGTCAAACAACTTCAAAATTGAAATGCGTTGGTTCTCCTTGCCGTATTATTTATACTGTCTTCGGAAAACCGCCTGTTTCACTTTTGAAGTTGTTTGACTATACCGTCAATTCAGACCCAAATAGATAGGGCTACCAACTGTAAAATAAACTCTATAAAAACCTATACAACTCTCTAAATATTTTATATAATTTCAAAATCATTATTTATGTTATGATTTGGGTTATGGAGCAATTATTAGCGATTGGTAGGGCAGCGAAAGTTTTGGGTGTTAGCATTCAGACTTTGCGGAATTGGGATAAGAAAGGTTTATTAAAGCCAGATGAACTCACTCGTGGTGGAGAGAGACGGTATAAATTATCTACCTTAAAATCAATCAATCACAACATTGTTTTTAACACGGACGAATTAAAAACCATTGCGTACGCACGAGTAAGTTCGCACGACCAAAAGGAAGACTTGGTGCGTCAAGTTCAAGTTTTGGAAATGTATTGCTCGCAACAAGGTTTTCGTTACGAGATTATTCAAGACTTGGGCAGTGGTATGAATTACTACAAAAAAGGTTTAACCAAGTTATTGAATTTAATATTGAATGGCGAAGTTAAACGCTTGGTTTTAACGCATAAAGATAGGCTTTTGCGTTTTGGTGCAGAGTTGGTTTTTTCTATTTGTGAAGCCAAAAATGTGGAAGTCATCATCATCAACAAAGGCGAAGAGAATGTTAAATTTGAAGAAGAACTCGCCAAAGATGTGTTAGAAATCATCACTGTATTTAGTGCAAGGTTGTATGGTTCTCGCAGTAAAAAGAATAAAAAACTGTTGGACGATATGCAGAAAGTAGTTGTAGAAAATGTCGGAATTTGAAACACTGATTATCTCGCAACGCATTGAGTTAGTTGCAAATAATAAAACCAAGACGCATTTTAGAAAAGCATTTGGCTGTGCGAGACTTGCTTACAACTGGGGTTTAGCAAAATGGAAAGAGTATTACGAACAAGGCATAAAAAAATCACATTTAGATTTAAAAAAAGAATTTAATTCAATTAAAAAAGAACAATTTCCGTTTGTGTATGAAGTAAGTAAATATGCTGTTCAACAGCCGTTTTTGCATTTGAATTTAGCCTTTCAAAAGTTTTTTAGAGATTTGAAAAAAGGCAAAATCAGTTATCCGCAATTTAAGAAAAAATCACATAATTCAGGCAGTTTTTATATTGGCGGAGACCAAGTTGTACTGGGTGATAGCAATCAAAATTCTAAAAAATTTCAGCCGAAAAACAATCATAAACAGTATCTCAAAATACCTAATTTAGGCTGGGTGAAAATGAGAGAACGGATTAAATATAACGGCAAAATAAATAGCGTAACCATATCGCAAAACGGTGATAAGTTTTACGCAAGTTTCAGTATTGAAATTAGTCAAGAAGAATACAATAAAACGCATAAATCAGCACAATACAATGATTTAGGTGTTGGTATTGATATTGGATTGAAATCGTTTGCAATTTTATCTAATGGTTTAGGTATTAACGCACCAAAACCATTAGATAAGTTTGCAAGATTGATGAAAAGAAGAAGTCGGCAATTATCCAAAAAGCAACACCCAAAAACCAAAGGTGATGTAACGAAAAAATCGGCTAATTATTTGAAAGCAACACGCAAACTTTATCGAGTGCATAAACGCATTCGCAATATCAGAAATGACTTTCTGCACAAATTAACTTCGTGCTTAATAAAGCATTTTGATTATATCTGTTTGGAAAATTTGAATGTTTCAGGAATGGTAAAAAATCATCGATTAGCCAAAGCAATCAATGATGTGAGTTTTTATGAGTTTCGTAGAATGCTTGAATATAAGGCAGGATACAGCCATAAAACGATTGTAACTGCTGATAGATTTTATGCAAGTTCAAAGACTTGTAGTCAATGTGGCAACTTGAAACAAGATTTAACGCTGAAAGATAGAACTTATATTTGCTCAAATTGTGGCAACATTTTAGACCGAGATTTGAACGCAAGTATCAATCTTCTCAAACAGATAAAAGAACAAATAGGCGAAGTTCTCGCCGAATTTACGCCTGCGGACTTGATGGCTCTACAAGACGATTTAGCAATAAATCATCTCGCAACCAGCAAGGTTGAAACAGGAATACAACAAAAATTCTATTGTTAAGGTTTTATACTCTTTTATAGAATTTTATAGGTTTGTAAGAACGGTATATTGGATTATAATCAGCAAATTTACCTATCGTTTTTTATCGTCGTTAAACTTCAAAACACGAATGACTTGGCTTACTGCTTGTTATTGTTTTGAAGTTTAACGACTATTTCAACCATAAACACGCAATGAAAATTGTTAGAAAGTTTCTTGTATGAATTTCTTTATTACAGCCACCGATACCGATGTCGGAAAAACTTTTGTTACCGCTGCTTTATTATCTGCTATCAATCAAAATGGTCAGCGTGCGATTGCTTTGAAACCTGTGCAAACAGGTTGTGAAAACACGCCCAATGGCAAACTTGTTGCCCCTGATGTACAGCAATATCGTTCTGTTGTGGCAGAAAATGATATTCCGCCTTGTTACGCTTTTCGTTTGCCTGCGTCGCCGCATTATGCGGCTCAATTAGAAAACCAAGTGATTGAAATACCTAAAATTTTATCTTATATCAAACAACAATCTTCGGATTATGATGTAACGCTTATTGAAGGGGCTGGCGGTATTTTTGTGCCACTGAATCAAAAAGAAACAATGTTGGATTTGATGATTCAATGTCATTATTCCGTAATTTTGGTGTGTCCCAATATTTTGGGCGTGATTAACAGCGTTTTAATGAGTATTGAAACGCTGCACAATCACGGTTTAAGCATTGCCGCTTTGGTGTTGAATTTTGATGATGAAAATGATGAAATTTTTTGTTGTAATCGTGAATATTTACAACAACATACGGATATTCCCTTAATCACATTGCCACGCTTTGCGTCTGCTGATATACAACAAGCCGTGCCTTATTTGCAAAAACAGTTATCGCATTTATTCAGGCAGCCTGAAAACCAATGGGATACCGATTTTGATAGGCAACATCTGTGGCACCCTTATACCAACGCACTCAATCCATTGCCCACTTATCCTGTTGTTTCTGCATCAAATTACCATATCTACACCACTTCTGGCAGATTGATTGACGGTATGAGTTCTTGGTGGTGTGCCGCACAAGGTTACAATAATCAGGCATTAAATCAAGCCGCAATAAAGCAACTTCATCAATTTTCACATATTATGTTTGCAGGTTTAACGCATCAACCTGCCATTGAATTGGGCAAAAAATTATTGCAATTACTGCCTGATTTTAGTCGTGTGTTTTATAGTGATAGCGGTTCGGTTGCGGTGGAAGTGGCACTCAAATTAGCCTTACAATATCAACAAAAGATTGCCGTTCAAAAAACCAAGATTCTCACTGTATTAGGCGGTTATCACGGCGATACTTTGGGTGCGATGAGTGTGTGCGACCCTGTTGATGGTATGCACTTTTTGTTTAACGGCGTATTGGCACAGCATATTTTTGCACCGCGTCCGACTTGTCGTTTTGACCAAGAATTTGATGAAACTTGTTTAGCAGAAATTGAACAACTTTTCGCACAACACCAAGAAGAAATTGCCGCCGTTATTATTGAACCCATTGTTCAAGGGGCTGGCGGTATGTGGTTTTACCACCCCAAATATCTGCAACATTTGCGAAAATTATGCAATCAATACAATGCCTTATTGATTTTTGATGAAATCGCCACAGGCTTTGGACGCACAGGTAAATTATTTGCCTATCAACACGCCGATGTTGTGCCTGATATTATTTGCGTTGGCAAAGCCCTAACCGCAGGTTATATGACGCTTGCCGCCACCATTTGCCAAGAACACATTGCAGAAGTCATCAGCCAAGACAACGGCGTATTTATGCACGGTCCCACTTTTATGGCAAACCCATTAGCCTGTGCCGTTGCCGCCAAGAATATTGAATTACTGCAACAAGGTAACTGGCAACAACAAGTTCAACGCATAGAAAACATAATGCAAGCACATTTAGCACCTTGCAAAAGGCTGCCTGAAACCCAAGATGTTCGCGTTTTGGGTGCGATTGGCGTTGTGGAATTAAAAGAATCTGTGGATATTCAAACCATTCAAGCATTTTTTGTTGAAAAAGGTGTATGGATTCGTCCTTTTGGGCGTTTAATTTATTTGATGCCACCGTTTATTATTGCTGATGAAGATTTAATTTATCTGTGTCAAACCATTTTCCAAGCCATTTCTTATCAGAAATATCGGAGAAAATCTTGTTAATTTTATCTGCTTACACCGCTTTTTTACTGTTATTGGGTTATTTTGACTTTCGTAAAAAAGAAGGATTAAACGGCTTTTTAATTGCCAACCGCAAGGCATCAGCCAAACAAGTTGCCTTTTCTATGATAGCCACTTGTGTGGGTGGCACAGCAACCATAGGCGTTGCTGGAAATGTGATGAATAAAGGTTTCCCAGCGATATGGTGGTTATTGAGCGGTGCTTTGGGCTTACTTATTTTAAGCATTTTTCTCACCAAAATTATCTACCGAACAGGAGCGATGACGCTGCCTGAAATTGCACAGCATTTTATTTCCAAACCTGCACGCAAAATGAGTGCTGTGGTGATTTCTATTGCGTGGTGTGCAATTTTAGCGGCACAATTTTCCGCTTGTGCCAACATTATCAGCGTTTTTGGTATTTCCTTTAATCACGCACTGATATGCAGTGCCTTGGTGATTATTCTTTACACCGCATTAGGCGGACAAGCCAGCGTGATTAAAAGCGATGTTTATCAATATTTATTGGTGATATTGGCATTTGTTGGCGTATTGATTTGGCTATTATCCACACAGCCTGACAGCCTCAAACAAATCCCCATTGAATTGGTTAATGAGCGTTTTACCTACCAAGATATTGGTTATTATCTATTATTTATCGGTACCAGTTACATTATTGACCCTATGCTCTTTTCACGCGTATTAAGTGCCAAAGACGAAAAAACGGCATTTATCGGTTCAATATGGGGAGCGATTGGTATCGCCATTTCAGGCATAGTGATTGTCTGTGTTGGTTTTGGTGCATTATCTTTACTTCATCACACACAAATTGCGTCTGACCAACTGCTGACGCAAGGTTTAATACCACAACTGCCCCCCATATTAGGCGTGATTTTATTATTAGGCTTATTAAGTGCCATTATTTCATCGGCAGACACTTGTTTAATCACCGCGTCATCTGTTTTTGCTCATGATATTGTTGGCACACGAAAAGTATCACGACACCGAACAATGACTTGGATTTTTGGTGGCATTGCATTTTATCTTGCCGCACAAGGTGGCAGCATTTTAAATTACTTATTGGCTGCTAATGATTTATTTGTTGGTGGCGTTGCCATACCACTGTTTTTTGCGATGATATTCAAAGGCAAAATCAACAAGCAACTGCTTCTTTTTGCTATGTTATGTGGCGGCGGTTTGGGCTTGGTTTCCGCATTAGGCAGTTTATTGGACGCAGGCGGTTATTGGGACAGCAAACAATACAGCATATATGGCATTGTTTTGTCTGTATTATTAAGCATAAGTGCATATGGTTTGTATCAAATGCAAAATAAATTCTGCCAAAAATAAATCTTTCAGGCAGCCTGAAAAATTAAAAACATTGTTTGTTAGTGAACAAGACTTTTTCAGGCTGCCTGATACAGCATTCAGCAAAAGCCAAAACCCAATCTATTTCAAAAACTTCTGTATGCCCGCTCCTAATTTCAGTATTTTGGACATAATCGCCACAGGCAATTTAAGAATGTCGTTTGCCCACACCGACAGGGTTTGCACAAAATCGCGAGTTTCTTTAATGCGTTTTTGGGCGTTTTCGTTTTCCAACGCAAATTCAGGGCTAGCTATTAAATTATCTAAAAACGCCACTGTGGGTTGTAATTCGCGTTTCATTCGCTCTTCGGCAATGATTTTGAACAACGCCCACACATCAGAACTTGTGGCAAAATGCTCTCGCCTATCACCCATAATCGGCAC
>JAFSQZ010000205.1 GCA_017446355.1 Neisseriaceae bacterium | reverse complement strand
CCGTTTTTTGCCAAAGCGTTTACGTCTGCTGTGTTCGCTGGGCTAACATTGGTTTGCGTATTGATGCGTCCGCCAAGTTCTTCGGTTGCCAATACTGCATAAAAATTACGTCCACTTTGCGCTGCTTTTTGATACAAGGGTTTTGCTTTTTCAGGCTGCCCTGTTGCACTTAATGCGCGTGCTAACCAATATTGCCAAGTTGGGGTTTGTTGTAGTGATTTGGGCATACTGTTAATCACATCGCGCAAAACGTCCCATTGTTGCAAACGCAAGGCGGAACGTGCATACCATTCAAATTGTTCGGTATTGAGTTGATTGGCATTACTTAAATGGTAAAAATTTAATGCTTGGGTAAAGTTTTGATTTTTGGCGTGTGCTAATGCCAATACGCCCCAAGCGAAACTGGCTTGGTCGTTATTCAGGCTGCCTGAAAGATTTTGTAAACGTGATGCGGCAGCATCAGGTGATTTTTGAGCATTTGGCGAAATAATGTCGCGCAATAGGTTTTCTTGATAACCTTGACCTGTTGAGCTGTTTAAAGGGCTGCCTAATGCGCTGGCTAAACGATTGGCAGCGGTAATGCGACCATTACTGATTAAACCACGTACGCGTCGCCACGCGCGTTCTGGACGAACTTGATTTTGTGTGATTAATTGTGTTAACAACACATCACAACCTTCGGGCAAGCCTGCGGTGGTTTCTACTAATTCATTGATAAAATCAGCATCGTATTTTTCCAAATGAAAATATTGTGCGTAACAGCGGTTTTCTTGTTGAATACCTTTAGGTGCAAGTTTGGCATATTCTTGGGCAAACAGTTGATATTGTCCGCGTTTTCCTAAATTTTTCAGCCATTCATTGCGCACACTTTCAGCCATTGCGCTGGGTTTTTGCGTGCTTAAAAAATAGCCGACTGTGGCATCATTACCACTTTTGGCAGCACTTAACATACTGTCCAATTGATAAAAATCATTGAGTATTTTATCGCTGCTGTCTACACCGTGATTTTCAGGCTGCCTGAAAGAAAGATTGTTTTCTACGTTGCTGGGAATTAAGTCTGGTGGTTCTTGTTGTGATGAATTTGATGAACAAGCGGTGAGCAATGTTAAGAAAAGAACACCAGCACTGTGGATAAAATTTTTCTTCAATATCATTATTGTTCCCCGTAAGCCATAACAAAGTTGAAATCATACCACGTCAACGCCAAAAAAATGTCAATACACCAAAAAAGATAGATGAAAAATATGGATAGAACGTGTTTTACATATTCAGGCAGCTTTTGCTTAACGGTATAATAACGCCTTTTATTTGGCTTTGAAAAAGAATATTTTGCCGTGATGCGCTCATCATCAACGCAAAATATTTTATTATTAACAAAGGCTTATTATGTTTAAAAGCATTCCTTTGCCCAAAGATTTACCTGCACGCGCTCAAACTTTGTTGGTAAATATTACACCACAAGAAACGCGTGTGGCAGTGTTGGAAGAAAACACCATTTGTGAACTACACGTTGAGCGCAATTCAAGCAACAGCTTGGTTGGCAATATTTATTTAGGGATTGTGCGCCGTGTTTTACCAGGTATGCAAAGTGCGTTTGTGGATATTGGTTTGGAACGTTCTGCGTTTTTACACATTATAGATATTGTGCAACAACGCCAAGACCCTGAAAGTGTACAACGTATTGAGCAACTGCTGTTTGAAGGACAAACCTTGTTGGTACAAGTGATTAAAGATCCGATTAACAGCAAAGGTGCGCGTTTATCCACAGAAATTTCATTGGCAGGACGTTTTTTGGTGTATTTGCCACAAAACGATCATATTGGCGTGTCGCAAAAAATTGAAGACGAAAATGACCGAGAAATGTTGCGTCAAAAATTAAGCCAATTGCTGCCTGAAAACGATAATCACGGTTACATTATTCGCACCAGCGCAGAAAACGCGAGCGAGGAAGAACTGCTCTCTGATGTGGTTTATTTAAAAAAAGTCTGGGAACATATTCAACATCAAGCCAAAACCGATGCGCCCGAAACTTTGATATACCGTGATTTACCTTTGGCAAAACGTGTTTTACGAGATTTGTTTAACGAACATACGCGTGAAATTTTGGTGGATTCACGTATGAATTTTGAAAAAATGCAAAAATTTGCCCAAACGTATGTTCAGGCAGCCACTGATAAATTACGCCGTTTTGAAGGTGAGCGACCGTTGTTTGAAACATACGGTGTTGAAGTAGAAATCAATCGCGCCTTGCAATCGCGTGTCAATCTTAATTTTGGTAGTTATTTGATTATTGAAACCACCGAAGCAATGACCACTATTGACGTTAATACAGGCAGCTTTGTGGGCGCAAATAATTTTGACGAAACCATTTTTAAAACCAATCTAGAAGCCTGTCATGCCATTGCGCGTGAACTGCGTTTGCGCAATTTAGGGGGCATTATTATTATTGATTTTATTGATATGTTGCTGCCTGAACACCAAGATGCTGTGTTACAAGAATTAGCCAAAGCATTGAGCTACGATCGCACGCGTGTTACGCTAAACGGTTTTACCAGTTTGGGTTTGGTAGAATTAACGCGCAAACGTACGCGCGAAAGTTTAAAACAAGTCTTATGCGAGCCGTGTCCAACTTGTCAAGGACTCGGACATTTAAAAACCGTACAAACCATTTGTTATGAAATTCAACGAGAAATTGTGCGCGAACATCGCCGTTTTGAAGTTAAAGAATTTCGGATTATCGCATCGCCAGTGGTCATTGATATGTTTTTAGAAGAAGAATCACATTCTTTGTCTATGTTAAGCGATTTTATTGGCAAACCCATCGCCTTATCGGTGGAAAACACTTATTCACAAGAACAATTTGATATTGTATTAAGTTAGTTTTCAGGCAGGGTAGATTAACAACACATTTACACGAGCAAACTTATGAACAACATCACACAAAATCTTGCCAATTGCACCACATTAGTGATTAAAGTCGGCTCCAGCTTGGTTACTGCCGAAGGTCGTGGCATTGACCAAAATGCTTTGGACAACTGGGCAACACAAATTGCCGCCGTACAAAAAATGGGCAAACGCATTATTCTCGTATCCAGTGGCGCCATTGCAGAAGGTGTTAAACGACTCGGCTGGGCAAAACGCCCCACAGCCGTTAACGAACTACAAGCCGCAGCAGCTGTTGGACAAATGGGCATTGCCCAAGCCTACGAACACGCGTTTGCGCCACACAACATCATCACTGCACAAATTCTGCTGACCCACGATGATTTACGCAACCGCACACGCTATCTCAATGCACGCAGCACCTTGCAAACCCTGCTAGACAAAGGCATTGTCCCCATTATCAATGAAAACGACACCGTAACCACTGATGAAATCAAACTCGGCGACAACGACACACTTGGTGCATTGGTAACCAATCTTATTGATGCCGATGCCCTACTCATTCTCACCGACCAGCGCGGTTTATACGACAGCGACCCACGCAAAAATCCCAACGCTCAATTCATCAGCCAAATTTCCGCCGCACACCCAGAATTAGAAAATATGGCAGGTGGCGCAGGTTCAAATGTTGGCACAGGCGGAATGTACACCAAAGTACTCGCTGCCAAACGTGCTGCACTCAGTGGTGCGTCAACTGTCGTTGCATCAGGGCATGAAGAAAAAGTGATTATGCGTTTATTGCAAGGCGAAAGCATTGGTACTTTATTCACCAGCGAATTTTCGCGCGTGAATGCACGCAAACAATGGCTATTGGGACACATTCAAATTTCAGGCAGCATTGTCATTGATGAAGGCGCGGAACAAGCACTATTGAATAAACACAGTAGCCTACTGCCCATTGGTTGTATTGCTGTTCACGGACATTTTCAACGTGGCGAATTGATTACTGTACTCAACAGTAAAAACCAAGAAATTGCACGCGGTTTAAGCAATTACAGCAGCAGTGAAGCCCAAAAAATTCTTAAAACCCCCACACACAAAATCAACGACAAACTGGGTTACGCACACGAAGACGAGTTAATCCATCGCGACAATTTAGCGTTGCAACATTAAACATCGTCAAATTCATAAAATAAAACCTTTGCAAAACGCGTCATTCTGAACATTCATAGAAAAGCGAAGAATCTTGTTCTTTGTTTGATAAAGATTTTTCCCTTTCACTTCGTTCAAGGTCAAAATGACGAATAGTACAAAGTAGGGTTTTGCAAAGGTTTTAGCCTGAAAACAACGCAACCACCGTAGGGAGCTTTGACCCACCGCAACAACCACCCGTCATTGCGAGCCTTGCAACGCAAGGCGTGGCAATCTCCCAAAGTTT
>JAFSQZ010000204.1 GCA_017446355.1 Neisseriaceae bacterium | reverse complement strand
ATAAGATTCTTCACTTTTCTGCGAAAAGTTCAGAATGACAAGTTTTGCAAAGGTTTTAGATTGGCGATGTGGGTGAAAAATGCTTGTACATTATTCAGGCAGCCTGAAAACAATTGCAGTAAATTTTAATGAGATTATCGCGCTTGTTAGGAAAACTGCTATAATTCACCTATTTTGTATCCGAAAACGCTCGAGGAGTAATCAATGGACTTTGATACCGCCCGCTTCAATATGGTTGAGCAACAAATTCGTCCTTGGGACGTATTAGATTTTGATGTATTGGACGCGCTTGCTGAAATTCCGCGTGAACATTTTGTTTTGCCAGAACAAAAAGACTATGCTTATGCCGATATGGCATTAAAATTAGCCAATGGCTATACGATGTTGGAGCCAAAAGTTGTGGCACGTATGGCGCAAGGTTTGCAATTGAACAAAAATGACAATGTTTTGGAAATTGGCACAGGTTCTGGCTATGCAACAGCATTGTTGGCAATATTAGCTAATAAAGTAACTTCTTACGATATTGATGAAACGCAATTATTAGCCGCCAAAGAAAATTTAGCGAATTTAAATAATGACAACATTGAATGCGTTCATGGCGATGGTTTGCAACTCGCAGAAGGACAATTTGATGCCATTTATGTGGGCGGAAGTTTAGAAAGTATTCCTGAAAACTTAAAAAACTTACTCAATCCCAAAGGTGGACGTATGGTGGCGATTGTGGGTGCAGCACCTGTGCAACACTGTGTACTCATCACACGCCAAGACAATACTTATACAGAAAAAGTCTTGTTTGACGCATTAGTATGCGCCTTGCAAAACCAAGCACAAAACAAAAAAACGTTTACTTTTTAATGGATAGGTTGCGCAAATAAATCAGGCTGCCTGAACATCAATATTCAGGCAGCCTGAATGTTTTTAATGGCACTAACACAGAGTAATGCAATGAAAGACTTTACCAAGATTGATAAACTACCCATCAATGATTTTCATAACGAAGTAGCCGCAGAAACTTTGGATACTGTGGCAAATGAATGGCAAAATGGAAAACAGCAAATTGAATGGCAAGTGGTTGAACCAGCAGAACCACAAGAATTAGCAAAACGAGAAAAAATGCTCAAATTTAGTATCTATTCAAGTATGTTCAGTATCCCATTAGGCGGTGCATTAGGTCTTCTTACTTTTGATTTGGGTCAAACATTATCAATAGTTTATATGACATTTTGTATACTCATTGTTGTTTGTGAGTACGTTTTTTTTCTGCCCTTTATGGTTAAACTGGCACGAAAAAACATACTCAATGCCACCACAGTAAAAATCAATCGCAGCAAAAAAATCGCCACCATCACACGTCATTCATTAAGTAAAAAAATGCCATACGGCACACAAGGTATAATCCCAGCTTTCAGGCTGCCTGAAAACAATCGTCAACAATACGTAAATAAACGCAACATACTACAACAACAAATCACCGCAGAAACAGGCTTTTTGTTTCAAGAGTAATCATCAACACATCAAGACATTCAAATGAAAAGAATTTTATTTATTTGTTTAGGAAACATTTGTCGCTCGCCTATGGCGGAATACATTATGCGACAAATGGCAAAAGAAAACGGCTTATCTATATCAGTCAGCAGCGCAGGCACATCAGGTTGGCACAACGGCGAAAAAATGCACGTTGGCACACAAAAAGTGTTGCAACATTTAGGCATAGACAGCAGCGATTTTCGCAGTAGCCAAGTTCCCGATAATGCTTGGGAAACGTTTGATTATCTGATTGTGATGGACAAACAAAACTTGGCAGATATGGAAAAACGCTTTTTCAGGCAGCCTGAAAAATTATTTATCATCACCGATTTGCTGCCAAAAGATTATGGTTACGACCACGTCCCAGACCCTTGGTATACAGGCAACTTTGACGAAACACGCCAAATCATCACCGATGCTTGCCAAATATTGATGCAAAAACTAGGTGATGAATACGATAAATAATGTAAATTTAAAAAAAAAACTTACATTATTCAAAAATTAAGCATACAATTTTACCTTTTACAATTTTCCTTATCGATTACCTGCCTGAAAATAAAAGAAATATTCAGGCAGCACTTTGTTTTTTTATGATTAAAAATGTAAATAGGTAACACTATGACTCGTACACACACCTTTGGACGTATGGCAGTTTTGGCGATAGCTACTTCTTTAGCATTGACTGCTTGCAGTAAAAAAGACGCACAAGCGCAACAAGCGGCTGCGCAACAACAAGCACCTGCACCAGTGGTAAGCGTTGTAACCGTGCAACCGCAAGATGTTTTATTGGAAAACAATTTACCAGGACGTTTAGAAGCCGTGCGTTCTGCGCCCATCGTGCCACAAGTAAATGGTATTGTGGTGCGCCGTTTATTTGAAGAAGGCTCATTTGTGCGTGCGGGTCAACCTTTGTATCAACTAGATGATGCCAGTTATAGTGCCAACTTGGAAAGTGCGCGAGCATCATTATTAGCTGCCCAAGCCGCTTTGGCAAAAGCTGATGCTGATGTTAGTCGTTTCCGTCCGCTGGTTGAAGCCGATGCCATCAGCAAAATGGAATGGGACGCAGCCTTAACCGCACAACGTTCCGCCAAAGCACAAGTTAAATCCGCGCAAGCTGCTATCCGTTCTTCACAAGTCAATGTTAATCACGCGCGAATCACCGCACCTATTTCAGGATTTATCGGTCAATCAAATGTTACAGAAGGCGCATTGGTAACCGCTGGTGTTACCAAAATGGCATTGATTCAACAAACTGACCCAATGTATGTCAATATCACGCAATCTGCAACCGATTTAATGAAATTAAAACAACAATTAGCCAATAAAGAACGCACGCTAAACAGCAGCATTGAAGTGGGTATTATGTTAGACGATGGTACAGAATACGCACACAAAGGTCGTTTGCTTTTCGTTGACCCAACTGTGGACGAAGCAACAGGTCAAGTAAGTATGCGTGTTGCCGTTCCCAATCCTAATGGCGTATTGATGAGCGGTTTATATGTACGCGTAAAACTGCCTTTGGCTGGTGTAACCAATGCTTTTGTTGTGCCACAACAAGCCGTAACACGAGGGGCTCAAGACATCGTATTAGTGGTAACGCCTGATGGCAAAATGCAGCCACGTCCAGTGAATGTAACAGGACAAAAAGACAGCAATTGGATTATTACCGAAGGTTTACAGGCAGGTGATAAAGTCATCGTAGATGGCACAATGGTTGCAGGTATGATGGGTGCAGAAAAAGTACAACCCAAAGAATGGCAGCCTGAAAACGCTAATCCAATGGCTGCACCTGCGCCACAAGCTGACAGTGCAAGCGATGCAAACGAAACGCAAGCTGCTTCAGTAGAACAACCCACCAACAATGCCGCTTCGGCAACACAAAAATAAGTGGGGTAAATAATGGCTAAATTTTTTATTGAACGCCCAATTTTCGCTTGGGTGGTGGCGATTTTTATTATTTTAGCGGGTATCGTTGGTATCAAAAAACTACCTATCACACAATATCCATCAGTTGCTGCACCTACTATTACGCTTCGTGCCACTTATGCTGGTGCATCTGCAAAAGTGATGGAAGACAGTGTTTTAGCGGTTATTGAACGCAATATGTACGGTGTAGATGGTTTGGATTATATTTCCACTTCTGCCGATTCCAGTGGTTCGGGTTCGGTAACACTAACCTTTACACCTGAAACCGATGAAGACATCGCACAAGTAAACGTGCAAAATAAATTGTCTGAAGTAACGCCGCTTTTACCAGCAACAGTGCAACAAAACGGTGTGTCAGTCAACAAAGCACGATCTAATTTCTTGCTGATTATCAACTTATCTTCGCCAAACCAAACAAAAACAACTGAAGAAATGGCTGATTACGCACAACGTAATATCCTGCCTGAATTACAACGTATTGATGGGGTAGGGGAAGTACGTTTATTTGGTGCAGAGCGTGCGATGCGTATTTGGGTGGATCCACAAAAACTCAAAAACTACAATCTATCTTTTGCAGACATTTCCACTGCCATTAGAGCGCAAAATGCGCAACTTGCAGTAGGCGCATTGGGCTCACTGCCTTCCACAAATACACAACAAATTACAGCTACCATCACAGCCGAAGGGCAACTACAAACACCAGAACAATTTGGCAACATCATTTTGCGCTCAAATACTAATGGTGCTAACGTCTATTTACGTGATGTTGCCCGTATTGATTTGGGCAGTCAATCCTATATGGCATCGGCACGTTTAAACGGTAAACCCACTGCTGCAATGGCCGTAATGTTGTCAACCACAGGTAATGCTATGGCGACTTCGGAAGCTGTGCAAGCCAAAATGCAACAATTACAGCGTTTTTTCCCACAAGACGTTGCGTGGACAATTCCTTACGACACTTCTAAATTCGTCAAATTGTCTATTGAAAAAGTAGTAAAAACACTTTTTGAAGCTGTTGCACTGGTATTTATCGTAATGTTAGTGTTCTTGCAAAACTTCCGATACACCATTATTCCTACCATTGTGGTTCCTATTTCATTGCTGGGCGCATTTGCGATACTGCCACATCTTGGTATGTCCATTAACGTAATGACGATGTTTGCAATGGTATTGGTGATTGGTATTGTGGTGGATGATGCCATTGTGGTTGTAGAAAACGTAGAACGGATTATGGCGGAAGAAAACACTTCCCCAAAAGCTGCGACCAAAAAAGCCATGCGCCAAATTTCAGGAGCGGTTGTAGGCATCACAGCAGTATTAACATCTGTATTTATTCCATTAGCAATGTTCAGTGGTGCAACAGGTAACATTTTCCGTCAATTCGCGCTCACTATGGCATTTGCCATTATGTTCTCCGCATTTTTGGCATTATCTTTAACGCCAGCCCTATGCGCCACCATTTTAAAACCTATTCCAGAAGGACATCACGAACAGAAAAAAGGTTTCTTTGGTTGGTTTAACCGTGTTTTTGAAAAAAGCACCAATGCTTACACAGGTTTTCTTACACGCTCTTTACGCAAGGTCATTACCCTATCGGTAATTTATTTAGCAGTAGGTGGTGCGGCGGCTTTGTTGGTTAATCGCATTCCATCGGCTTTCTTGCCAAGTGAAGATCAAGGCACAGTAATGGTGCAAGTTCAGTTGCCTTCTGGCGCAAGTAAAGCGCGTACTGATGCCACCATTCAAACCGTTGAAGCCATTGTAAAAAAATTTCCAGAAGTAGAAAATTTCGTTGCTGTTTCAGGATTTAGTTTTTCAGGCAGCGGTCAAAATATGGCAATGGGTTTCTTAACCTTAAAAGACTGGCATGAACGCACAGCAGCTGGAAGTGATGCAAACACGCTTGCCAGCAAACTCACAGGTGCATTTATGCAAAATGTCAAAGATGGTTTTGCCATTGCCATCAACCCACCTGCTATTATGGAATTAGGCACAAGCACAGGTTTCTCATTTTATTTACAAAATCGCGGTGATTTCACGCATGAAGAATTGGTAGCAAAACGCGATGAATTATTAAACAAAATGCGTCAAAATCCACAACTATTTGACGTAAGTAAACTTCGTGCAAACGGTTTAGAAGATGCTCCACAACTCAAAATAGAACTGAATCGTGAAGCCGCAGCGGCGCAAGGCATTAGTTTTGCCAGCATACAACAAGTTTTAGGTTCAGCATTAGGCTCTGCATACATTAACGACTTTCCTAATCAAGGGCGTTTGCAACGCGTGATTGTACAGTCTGATGTATTTGCACGTGCGCAGCCTGAAAATATTTTGGCATTAACTGTCCCCAATGCACAAGGCGTAGCTGTACCTTTATCCACTTTGGCAAGCATCTCTTGGACAAAAGGTATGGAACAAAGTGTTCGTTTCAATGGTTATCCATCTATGCAAATCAGCGGAGAGCCAGTTGAAGGTAAGTCTACTGGTGAAGCGATGGCAGAAATACAACGACTGGTTGATGAAATGAGCGGTTACAGTCTAGAATGGAGTGGACAATCGCGTGAAGAAGCAAAAGGTAACTCACAAACCTATATTCTCTATGCGTTCTCTATTTTAGCCATTTTCTTGGTATTGGCTGCCTTATACGAAAGCTGGTCTATTCCATTTGCCGTATTATTGGTAGTGCCTTTGGGGATTTTAGGTGTCGGTTTAGGTGCGTTCTTACGCGATTACAGCAACGACATTTACTTCCGAATTGGTATGGTAACCGTAATGGGCTTATCGGCGAAAAATGCTATTCTGATTATTGAGTTTGCCAAAGACTTGCAAATGGACGGTAAAACCGCCATAGAATCGGCTATTGAAGCCGCAAAATTACGTTTCCGTCCTATTTTAATGACCTCATTTGCCTTTATTGTTGGTGTTGTCCCACTTTACATAGCCACTGGCGCATCGTCAGCCAGCCAACGTGCCATTGGTACATCAGTATTTTGGGGAATGTTAGTCGGCACACTATTATCCGTGTTTTTGGTGCCACTGTTTTACATTTTAGTACGCAAATTCTTCCCACCCAATAAACACGAAATTGAGTTTGCAGAACAACACGGTACACATATTCATAAAATCCCTAACAATACACACTAAAACATTCAGGCAGCCTGAAACAAGAAAAAACACTGTTTCAGGCAGCCTGAAAAATTTGGAGAATTCTATGCAATCATTATGCAAAAACACTTTAACTGCCATAAGCGTCAGCATCGCCTTATCAGCGTGTAATCTTGCCCCAAAATATCAGCAGCCTGAAATTGACCTACCCAGCGCGCAATTCAGATACGATTTGCAAAACAATCAAGCCATTCAGGCAGCATCGCTAGGTTGGCAAAACTACTTTGCCGACCCACGTCTACAACAACTCATAGATTTAGCCATCAAAAACAACACCGACTTACGTATAGCCAATTTAAACGCAGAACAAGTTCGCGCACAATACGCCATCACTCGCGCAGCGCAATTACCAGGCGTTAGCGCAACAGGTGGAGCCAATCGCAGTGGCAACGAACGACAAGGCGTTGGTGAAAGCTACAACGTAGGTTTAGGCATTTCCGCATTTGAATTAGACCTATGGGGACGCGTGCGCAACAACAGCGAAGCCGCCTTACAAAACTATCTTGCCACAGCAGCAGGACGCGATGCCACACATTTAAGCCTAATTGCCAGCGTAGCCAAAGCACACTTTAACGAAATCTACGCGCAAAATGCAATGGAGCTAGCCAATAACGTACTCAAAACGCGCGAAGAAACCTACCGTTTAGCAAAATTACGGCACAACGCAGGCGTAACTTCCGCCATTGACTTACATCAACAACAAGCCCTTATTGAACAAGCAAAAGCCAGCTATGCAGCAGCCATCAAAAATCGTGAGCAAGCGCGTAACGCCTTAACACTACTCATCAGTCAAAAGCTGCCTGAAAACCTACCAGAGCCATTACCGCTCTCACAACAATTTGCCATACGCAACCTACCTGCTGGATTAAGTGCCGACTTACTGCTCAACCGTCCAGACATCATCGCAGCAGAACACAACTTAAAAGCAGCCAACGCCAACATTGGCGCAGCACGCGCAGCATTTTTCCCACGCATCAGCCTAACCAGCTCCATCGGTTTAGGCAGCACAGAACTACACCATTTATTCACCTCAAAAGACACCAAAACTTGGTCTGTTGGTGGCGGATTAAACCTACCCATTTTTGACTGGGGCGCAAATTCAGCCAATTTAGAAGCAGCCAAAATCGCGCAACAAAAAGCCCTTGTTGCCTATGAAGGCGCAGTAGAATCCGCATTTCGTGATGTTTCCGATGCACTGGTCGCGCGTGCAGCATTCAACAGCCAATACGAATCCAACCTAGCGCAAAGCAAAGCTCATCACGAAACCCTGCGACTAACGCGCCTACGTTACAAACACGGCATTTCCAGCTCGCTGGATTTACTTGATGCCGAGCGCAGCAGTTACAGCGCAGACCTAAACACCTTATCCACAGAATTAAGTCTTGCAGAAAACCTAGCAGACTTATACAAAGTATTAGGAGGCGGTTTAAAAAGGCTTTCCAAAGACGATGTTGTTATACAACAACAAGTCCAAGAAATTCAAAATCTTGAAAAAGAAAACATCAAAAAAATCAACGAATAAACCATCAAATCAAACCCACTCACTCAAAACAAGCTGCCTGAAAACCTTTTCAGGCAGCTTAAAAAATCATTACTGTCATTGCGAGACTGCGTAAGCAGTCGTGGCAATCTTCTTATTGTTGTGTAAATTTGGTGTGTTCTCCATAATAGAAAGATTGCCACACCTTGCGTTGCAAGGCTCGCAATGACGGAATTTTTGCAGTTTAGCAGTGTTGTTGTTTATTTTCAGGCTGCCTGAATTCAATACTCGTCATTGCGAAGTTTGCGTAAGCAAACTGTGGCAATCTCCTTGATGCAATAGAAACTGTTTTGTTTAAGTTGCTGT
>JAFSQZ010000203.1 GCA_017446355.1 Neisseriaceae bacterium | reverse complement strand
TAAAGAACACTGCTTAACTCGCGCAAAACTACGTTCGTTCAGCAAAGAAGGCGAATCATACCCTTAACCTATAAATTTGACAAGTACTTTCTCGCTCTTTTTTTAACCAGAACACTTACGCTTTGTTTTTTATGCGTATTTGTTTAACAACCTTGACTGCTTGCTTGAATGGTCTTTTAATATTCTCTGCGTCAAGAAGTACTAAATAATGAAAATTTGTTTCCTAAAATAATGGCTGCCTGAATATTTTCAGGCAGCCTTTATTATTTTAGGGACTGTCGTAGATTAGCCCAAAAAGTTATTAACTCACACCATTTTCGCAATGATAAAGTAAGGGGTTGATTAAACAAATACCCCTTGAACTATGTCAAGGGGTAATATATAAGACTGCCTTATTCTGCTTTGCCAAAAATGTTATCTGTTAGGCGTACATACCAAGCGGCTGCCTGAACTTGGATAATGTATGCCAATGCGATAATAACTGCAATTTCTGCACCGTGTTCTGCAAAGGCTGTCATAGCAACTGCAAGTGCTATGGAAAGGTTGCGCATTACTGTGCCGTACACTATGGCTATCGCGTCTCCACGAGAGAAAAACCATTTGCCTATCAATGTGCTTAATGTGAAATTGATGAGATATAGCAATAATAAAGGCATTAAATAACGTACCACCACAGCAGGTTGTCCTAAAATATCGTTTGCTTTCAGTGCGATGGCTACGAAAACAATACCTAAAACGCCTAATGTGGAAATCGGTGGGAATTTTTTGGCGATGTTTTGACGATAATGCTCAATGCCTACTCGTTTTACTAATAGGCGTTTGGTGCTGACTCCTGCTAGCATCGGTAAAAATACGACAACAATGATGGACATAAATATTTTGCCCATCGGTATCTCAATGCTTTTGCCCATTAGCCATTGTGTGTAAAGCGGCGTTAATAATGAGCCTAAAATTAAACCTATCACGGTCATTTTTATCGCGGCGTTTAGGTTTCCTTTGGCAAAACCTGTCCAAGAAATGGTCATACCACTGGTAGGCAATAACGCAGCCAGTAATAAACCTAATACGGCAACAGGTTTTTCAGGAAAAAACCATTGTCCCAATGTGTACGCTATCATAGGAATCAGTATGAAGTTTATGGCTTGCGCTGTGAGTTGTGGCACCCAGTCGCCTTTGGCAAATACTTTGTCTATTTGCAAATTAACCATCATTGGATAAACCATTAAAAAGGTTAAGGGAATAATGGCTGCCTGTAAAAAGGATAAATCAAAAAAATATCCACCCAGTAAACCCAAAATCATTGCTATGGGAATGGCGTAAATTAAATTTTTTTGAATGGTAGAAAGCACTTTCCAAAACATTGTCTTGCCCTCTTTATTCACTAATTTGATGCAAGGTTTGAACAATTTTTTCAATTTTTTCTTGCGCCAACGCTGCTACAGCTTGAACTTCATCGTGTTCTGCCAAGCCTAAAATGTTTTTGGGGTGCATAAAACTTGCGATACAAGAAGAATCATTTTCTTCACGCAATACGAAAGTGCAAGGCAATAAAGTTAATGCAGTTGGTTCTGCATCTACAATACGTTCAGCAAGTTTTGCATTGCACGCACCATAAATGTGAACAGGACGCATTTTTTTACCCAATTTGTTTTCTAGTATTGCCTGAACATTGACATCACTTACCACGCTTAATCCGTTTTCTTGCAATAAAGCAAAGAGTGTTTCACGTGCTTGTTCAAATGCGCCACGAATAGGTGCGCTTAAATGATATTCTGTCATTTTTATTCTCCGATGTGTCTATAAGTGTTTTAAAATTACAGCCCAAACTAAAAGCTGCAAATGTTTTTAGTTATAGCATAACATTATACATTAGTATTTTCTAATATTCAATACATTATTGGCAAAAAAAACGCTTTGTTAAACAATGATGTTCGTTTTTTATTTAGGGCTATCGTAGATTAGCTGTTAGAAATCATCGCGCACACGATGACTTGAGAAAGAAGTTTTCAAGGCTTTAAAGGAGTTTTGCTTTTTAGTTGTAAAAATCCATAGTGTTTTCACACTATGGATTTTTACATTTAGGTTACATACGTTATGCTTTTGTGTGGATTTCTTTTAACCAAATAAATCCATTCGCAAGGCTTGTTCTGCTTTGAGTTGTTCCACTTTTTCCATAGCGACTTTTTCATCACATTTGCCATATTCTTGGAAAATTTGTGCCAAAGCGCGTTCTGTGCCTTTGCCAACGGTGCTTTCACGACCACAAACGTACACAATCGCTTGACGTTTTGCTATCCATTCGTAAATTTCTTTGCCATAACGTAGGATTTCGTCTTGTACATAACCTTTTTGTTCGTTGTCAAAAATGGTGTTAATGCGTGTAACAACACCTTCTTTTTGCGCAGTTTCCCAAAGATTTTGGTGTAAGTAGCACGCTTCACGGTGTGCGTTGCCAAAAAATAACCACGCATCACGTTGATGACGTTTTAAGGCAGGAATAAAGCCTACTAACGGTGCAATACCTGTACCAACCGCCACCATAATCACTGGACGATCATCGTTTTCAATAATGGTGAAACTGGGGTGTTGTCGTATGTTAACATCAATAGTGTCGCCAATATTGAGTTGATGTAATAACCAATCACTGCCCTTGCCTTTTTGTAATTGTTGTTCACTGTCTAAAAAGGTGTTTAAGCCAACAGTTAAACGCACTTCGTTACCGTCTTGACTGTCGCTACCGATAGAATAAGTTCGCTCGGTTTTGCTGTTAGGTGGTGTAACCGTCATTAAGTCGCCACCTTTAAAGGTAATGTTTTCAGGCAGCCTGAATAATAATTCGCCTACTTCACGCGTATTGAATTCAGGTTTATCTAAACGAGTTCGTTGAATTAACGTTGCTTGTGTCGCCACATCTGTTGAGATTATTTCTTCTAATATTGGTGCGGGAAAATTGAATTGTTGCCCCAATTCGCCTAACCAAGTTTGCCAGTCTTCAAAAGGTTTACCGCTGACTAAACGTGTCGGTAGGATAAATTGTGCGCCTGCTTGTTTTAAGGCAGCTTCTATTTTTTTACCGCCACCACAAAATTGTGTAAAGTATTTATCGCCCAATGCCAACAATGCTACGTTTGCTTGTTTGAGTTGGCTATTGAGTAATGATTTTTCTAATGCGTGCGCCGTTGCTGGCAATTCACCTTCGCCTGTTGTGGACACAATCAGTAATACATTTTCATAGCTGTCTAAATGTTCGGCTTTTACTGCGGCAGTAGAAGCCACATCTGCGCTGATGTTGTGTTGTTGCAAATGTTTTTGGGTTTGTTTGGCTAATTTTTCTGCATTACCTGTTTGCGTTGCATACGCCACCAAGAAGCGTGCTTTATCTGTGGTGTTGATGGGCAAAACTTGTCCTGCTTCTGCGTTTTGACGCATACGGCGTTTTAACCAAGTGTAGCAGCCTGAAAATAAGAAAAACAATAGACCAAGTGTTGCAAGGAAGTTAATGATTGCGCTGGTTTTGCCGCCCCAAGTGCCTTCGTGCAAGACTTTTGGCCAATAGGTTGCGGTATTCAATGTTTGCCAATCATTTAAGATGACGATTTCTTCTTCAATTTGACCGTTTTTGTTACGTGGAACAGAAACTTCGTTTTGAATCAATTGTACGGTTTTTATCTGACCGTTTTCAGATAAGCGAATAATTGTGTTGCCCCTCATTGAATCCACTGCAACCAGTTCTGATAAACGATTTTCATCATTGAGTGCTTGCATAATTTTCAAAACTGATTTTTGTGCTTCTTTGTTTAATTTTATTTTGGGTGCGCCAATATGCAAGGTCATCATTATGGCGGTGATGGGCAACATCGCCCAAACAATCCAAGCCCATACGCCTAAACCGTTATGCCAAGAGAGTAAATCTTTGCGAAATTGTGGACGTACCATAAAAATTAAACCAACTAAAATCATTATCGCCATTGCATAAGCAGCAATTTCACTAATGATTTTGTTGATAAAAATCTCTTTGTGCAGTTTTTTCATAAAACCGTACATTTCATTAGAAACACCGCCTTTGCCCAATAATTCACCGTTTTCCAAAGAAAACGCTTTAAGTGGTGATTTTTTATCGGTTACTGACCAAAAACGTTTACCATCTACGTCTAATGCAAATGAACTTATGCTTGCACCTTGTTGTTCAGCTGCCTGAACAGCTTGAAATGCTTGTTCAGCACGATCACCCAAAGGCATATTACTGTAAGTAGGTGCCAGCATAGGTTTCATCGTTAAAAACAAACCTGAAATCAATATAATCGCAAATACTGGGGCAAGAAATAAGCCCACATAGCGATGTAGTTTCCAAAAGAATGATCTCATTGAAAGTATTCCTTTCCTGCTTAAAAATATTTTCTCATTATGCTGTAAAACGCACACATTACAGATGCTTGGCATCACGCGTTTTACAGTTCTCAACCATTCTTAAAGCTGCCTGAATATTTTTTCAGGCAGCTTTAAGAAACGGCGCGATGATACACTTAATTTACGTTAAACAACGTACATCACATCGTAATAAATTGTTAAATCAATCCATTACAACAAAAGCGAAGAATCTCTTTATTCTTTAAAGAACAAAGTAAAATTCTTCGCTTTGTGAAACATAAAGATAAAAGATAAAAGAAATTTTTTTAATCATTATGTGTTTTTCTTTCAGGCTGCCTGAAAATCATCGCCTTGTGCTTTGGCACAATATTCACAACGTCCCAAACGGTCTAATGTCAATTTGGGTAGGGTTTTGGTGAGTTCTCGATAAATGACACTGTTGTATCGTTTTTCAGATAACAACGGTGCGTTTTCATCATAAAAATCATCTGCTTCAATCACAGGGCTATATCCTTTGTGTCCGCAAATGGCACAATAATGAATGTATTTCTTGATAGAACGATCACAACATTCAATCCACCAAGAAAAACCGCGTTTTCTGTCTTTACTGTGCGACATCTTGTTTTATTTCCTTTTCAGGCTGCCTGAAAAACTTATCTGAAACGCCTACAAAACCCATCTGGAATAAAAAATTCAACCTATC
>JAFSQZ010000202.1 GCA_017446355.1 Neisseriaceae bacterium | reverse complement strand
GCTTAACCATTACGGACGAAGCATTAGACTTTATCGCCCAAACAGGCTTCGACCCCGTGTATGGAGCCAGACCCTTGAAACGAGCCATACAGTCGGAAATCGAAAATCCATTAGCCAAAAAACTGTTGGCAGGCGACTATCCGCCCAATAGCACGGTGAATATTTCGCTTGCAGATAATCAAATACTGTTTGCGTGATTGTGGGTTTTCAGGCAGCCTGCCTGAAAATATTGCCGCAGTATTTAGCACCGTTAATCAGCAATCTGCCAAACGCTTTGCTTTGGACATACCAAGTGGTATTGATTGCGACACAGGATTGGTTGCAGACAACACCTTTCAAGCGCATACCACCTTCGCTTTCGGCGCATTGAAACCTGCGCACACAATGACAAATGCACAAAAATATTGTGGAAACATTCAAGTGATTGATATAGGCATTTAATTTCAGGCTGCCTGAAACCTTTACAAAACTGGTCATTCTAAATAAATAATGCAATGAAACAAATCATCTCATTTTATTGTTTTATAAAGGATTTTTTCGCAAAACAACAATACCAACTAATAAATTTCAGCCTTGTACCACTGTTATTGTAAAACTTGTCAGTAAAACAAGTAAGCATCATTTTCCGCCCTTGTGTTATCAAACACGAAACGTAAATTTAGCTTATTTTATTCAATAGCTCATTTGCTTCATTACGCTCAACGCTCATTCTAAATAACGCTTTTGTAAAGATTTCATACCAAAATGTTTGATAATAAATAGGATAAACAACAATATCGCCTAAATTTTTATATTAACTTATGATGATATTGGCATTTTTTTTGCGATTTTAAGGGTATGAATTGATATTTTTATGTTGATTTAAGTGTTTTAAAATCAATAAATTGCTATCATTTGTTAAGTTACTTTACTTTTTGTTAAAATTTGTGCATATTTAACCGTTTTTGAATGGGGAAATAGAACATTATGTCCGAACAATCTCAAAGTCCCAAACGCGAAAGTTTTGCAGGGCGCGGTGCATTTATTTTAGCTGCCATTGGTTCGGCAGTGGGTTTAGGCAATATTTGGCGTTTTCCTTATGTTGCTTACGATAATGGCGGTGGTGCTTTTATTCTTCCTTATTTGGTGGCATTGTTGACTGCTGGCATTCCTATTTTGTTTTTGGATTACGCAATTGGACACAAATATCGTGGTTCTGCGCCATTGGCGTATCGCCGTTTAAACCGTAAATTTGAAATATTCGGTTGGTGGCAAGTGTTAATCAGTATCGTCATTGCCATTTATTACGCTGTGATTATCGGTTGGGCTGCAAGTTATACTTATTTCGCACTCACCAGCGCGTGGGGCGATGACCCAAAAGCCTTTTTCTTTGGTGAATATTTAAAAATGGCATCTGATGTTGGCGTGGGTTTAGATTTTGTGAACGGTATTGTGTTTCCCTTGCTTGGCGTGTGGATATTGGTGATTACCTTATTGGCAACAGGTGTTCAAAAAGGTGTTGGTAAAGTCAGTGTGATTTTGATGCCATTATTGACCGCAATGTTCAGTATTTTGGTTTTGTATTCTTTATTTTTACCTGGTGCAGCCAATGGTTTAAATGCTTTGTTTACGCCTGATTGGGGCAAACTGGCACAACCAAGTGTGTGGATTGCTGCTTATGGGCAAATTTTCTTCTCTTTATCTATTTGCTTTGGCATTATGGTTACTTACGCATCGTATATCAAACCGAAAACCGATTTAAGTGGTTCAGGTTTGGTGGTGGGTTTTGCCAACAGCAGTTTTGAGATTTTAGCGGGTATTGGCGTCTTTTCAGCTTTGGGCTTTATGGCACAAAATATGGGTAAAGAAGTCAGTGAAGTGGTTACATCAGGTATTGGTTTAGCCTTTATCGCGTTTCCAACCATTATTGACCAAATGCCCGTTGGCAGCACATTGATTGGCGTGTTGTTTTTTGGCTCACTTTTGTTTGCAGGAATTACTTCGCTGATTTCTATTTTGGAAGTAGTCATTGCTGCCGTGCAAGACAAAACGCATTTCCCACGAGTGAAAGCAACTTTGGTTGTATGTATACCATTGGCAATACTTTCAACAGTATTATTTGGCACAGCAACAGGTTTACCATTACTGGACGTATTGGATAAATTTGTCAACAGTTTTGGTATTGTGGCAGTAGCCTTTGTTTCTTTGTTGTGTATCGTATTTTCAGGCAGCCTGAAACCTTTGGCAGAACACATAAACAATATTTCTTCGTTCAAACTGGGCAAAACTTGGCAAATTGTGATAACAGGCACAACTATTGTGTTGGGCTATATGTTGGTCAGCGAACTTATTAAAGTCATCAATGAAGGTTATGAAGGTTATCCAAGTTGGTTTTTAGGAATATTTGGTTATGGTATGTCAATTGCTTTAATCATTATTGCTGGTGTTTTATCATTATTCAAATGGAAACAGGAGAAATAAGATGACTACAATTGCAATTTTAATGATGGTGATTGCTATGGTGATTATTTGGGGCGGTTTGATTACGGCAATTGTGCGTTTACCCAAAGAAGATGGCAACGAGTAATCGTTATATTTTAACTATTTGATAAATAGTCAGTATTTCTGAATATCCGATTCAAACGAAAGTGTTTTAGTGAATACGTGTTTGTGAGTGATTTTGGAAGAAATACTGGCTGTTTTTGTTGTTTATTATTCATTACCCATTTTAATAATACTTATTTTTTGTGCATATTTGAATCATTCAAAATATAATACCGCGCTCTTGTCTTTGGCAAGATTTTTTTTATCAACCACATTTCATTTATAAAGAGGAAAAATAATGGATCTATTAGCACGCTTGGAACAGCTTCCTGTTTCCAAATTTCACTATCGCTTGCTGCTTTTAGTGGGTATCGGCTGGCTATTTGATGCAATGGATACAGGCTTGATTGGCTTTATTATGACAACATTAGGCAAAGAGTGGTCATTAACGCCAGCACAATTAGGTTACGTAGTCAGTATCGGTTTTGTGGGTATGGCATTTGGTGCAATGTATGCAGGCTTTTTGGCGGATCGTTTCGGACGACGTAAAGTCTTTATGGCAACGTTAATCCTATATAGTGTTGCCACTGCTTTGTGTGGCATATCGTGGAATTTAACCTCATTGTTGGTATTCCGTTTCTTTGTTGGTTTAGGTTTGGGCGGGCAATTACCTATTGCCGTTACCCTAGTTAGCGAATTTGTGCCAGCACGCGTGCGTGGACGTTTTATCGTATTATTAGAAAGCTTTTGGGCTGTCGGTTGGTTAGTGGCAACTTTAGTTGCTTATATGTTTATTCCGCGTTTTGGTTGGCAAGTAGCATTTTTTATTGGTGGCTTGCCAATTTTTTACGTGTTTGCATTGAAAAAACTGCTGCCTGAAAGCGTACCTTATTTAATTGTGCACAATCGTGTAGAAGAAGCGCATAAAGTGGTTTGTCAACTGGAAAAATTAAGTGGTGTTGCCGTCAATAATGATATTGTGCTGCCTGAAAAGAAAACTGCGCGTACCATTCATTTGAGCGAATTGTGGCAAGGACGATTTTTTAAACGCACACTAATGTTGTGGCTCATTTGGTTTGGTATCGTTTTCTCGTATTACGGTATTTTTACGTGGTTGCCCAAACTGATGACCGAACGCGGTTACGACATTATCAAAACTTTTGAATACGTGTTGATGATGACTTTGGCACAATTTCCTGGTTATTTTTCCGCTGCTTGGCTGGTTGAAAAAATCGGACGAAAAATCACATTGGCTACTTACATCGCTGCCTGTGCTGTATGTGCTTATTTCTTTGGTCAATCTGATAGCGTGATGCAAATTCTTATTTGGGGCAGCTTATTGTCTTTCTTCAATCTCGGTGCGTGGGGCGTGTTGTATTCTTACACACCAGAACTTTATCCAACTGAATTCCGTGCTTTCGGTTCAGGTTGGGCTGCTGCCATCGGACGTATGGGTGGCATCATCGCACCTTTGGTTGTACCTATGGTGATGACTCAAGAAAACGGTTATGTCAAAGTATTTATGATGTTTGCCGCGGTTTTGGTTGCCGTTGCTGTGATTATTGCTGTGTTGGGTGAAGAAACCAAAGGACACAGTTTGCAAGAATTAAATCAGTAAGCCAACAATAAAAATATCCATCTTCTTTGTGAATATGAAGAAGATGGATATTTTTTTAGGTATTAGGTATTTTTTACACGCCATTCAAAGGGATAAGCGTAGTAAATGAAGTCAAAAAATAAACAAATTATTTCATTGCTGCAACAATGGTATCAATATTGTAGCGAAATAAATTCAGGTAAGTGTTGGCAGGTTTGCCAGCGGAAAGTGCATCAGAATACAGTTTACCTCCTATTTTGGCTTGAGTTTCTTGAGTAATGCGTTCTAACAAACGATTGTCTTTGATGTTTTCAGCAAACACTGCCTGAATATTGTCTGCTTTGATTTGACGAATTAAGGCAGCAACCGTTTTGGCAGAAGCTTCTGATTCAGTGCTGACACTTTGTGGCGCAATAAATTCAATATGATAGCGGTGTGCCAAATATTGAAAAGCTTGATGACTGGTCAACACTTTGCGTTTTTCAGGAGTAATGTTTTTTAGTTGCGAACGTGTGTAAGTATCAAGTTCCACCAATTGATTGGAAAAATCATTAAAACGTTTTTGATAAGCTCGTGCATTAGCGGGATCGGCTTTGATGAATGCAATGGCAATATTGGCTGCGTATTTTTGCATTAACACTGGATCTTGCCAAACGTGTGGATCAAATGCGCCGTGATGATGCTCGTGTTGTTCGTGTTCGTGTTCATGTTCATGTTCGTGCTCATCTTCTTCATTAGACAGTGCATTGATGCCGTTTGTTGCTTCAATGTGGGCAACTTTATTTTGTTTGACCGCACGTAAAACATCAGCGTTTTCCAAACCCAATCCATTTAAAATGACCAAATCAGCACGCGTAATTTTTTTAAGGTCTGCACTGTTGAGTTGATAAGCATGTGCATCAGCATCTGCGCCAACCAAAGATTGTGCTTGAATATGTTCACCACCAATTTGTTGGGCAATATCGTTTAAAATACTGAAACTGGTGATGACTTGTAAAGGTGCAGCATAAAGGCTGCCTGAAAGAGTAAGTAAAAGCGTAAAAAGTATTTTTTTCATATTTCTTCCTTATGTGATACGTTATTTTATGCGATGGATTTATGTTACAGTATAACATAAAATGATACGAAAACAAGGCTAACGATAAAATTTTATCGTAAGCCTTGTTTTTTAATGATAAAAAATAAAAATAAGCTTATTCAAATGATGCGTTTTCTAATAATTGTTCACGCGTCAACAAGAATACAAAACCATCACCACCACTGGTTTCTAACCAAGTAAAGGGCAAATTCGGATAAGCTCGTTCTAAAACATCGCGATTATGTCCAATTTCCACCAATAAAACGCCTTTGGGATTCAGCATTTGAGCAGCATTTTCCAAAATAATACGCGTCGCATCTAAACCGTCTTCACCACTTCCCAAAGCCAATTCAGGTTCGTGTAAATATTCTTCGGGTAAATCGGCAACAGAAGCCGCGTCCACATAAGGTGGATTGGACACAATTAAATCATAACCACCTTCTAAACCTTCAAACATATCACTGTGTATCAACTGAATTTGTTCTTCCAAGCCGTAGTTTTGAACGTTAATCGCCGCCACTTCCAGCGCATCTAAACTGATGTCCACCGCATCAATTTGCGCATCAGGATAATGATGTGCCATTTGAATCGCCAACGCCGCGCTGCCTGTACACAAATCCAGCGCACGATGTATCAATTCAGGATATTCAACCCAAGACAAAATGGGTTCACCCAAAAGCTCATAAATAAACGAACGTGGCACAATCACGCGTTCGTCCACGTAAAAATCAAAATCGCCTTGCCAAGCTTGTTGTGTTAAATAGGCAACAGGTATCCGTTCACACACACGTTTTTCCACTAACGCCAACACTTTTGCCATTTCTTCGGGCAGCAAACGCGCATCTAAATAGGGTTCCAACAAATCCAAAGGAAGATTTAAAGTATGCAAAAGCAAATAGACAGCTTCATCGTGAGCATTATCGCTGCCGTGTCCAAAAGACAAACGCGCTTCATTAAAACGACTCACCGCAAAACGCAACACATCGCGCAAAGTATGTAAATATTGCAAAGCATCAGTATAAGGAGAAAGCGTGGGCGACATAAAATTCCTAACTTTTCAGGCAGCCTGAAAATAATTAAATGTTAAAGTTGTGCAAAAGCGATTATAACGAATGGCGATGAATTAAAAAACCGTTATAATAAACGCTTTTGCTTTTTACAAATAAAGGACATTTTATGAAAAAAACACTTTTTGCGAGTGCTATGGTTCTGGCATTAGCTGCCTGCAATACGCAACCACAAGCATCAAATGCTGCATCAGGTACATCTACAAACGTAGCAGGTTTAGAAACCGAGAGCAAACAATTAAGCTATTTCTTGGGTTATGAATTTGCACAAAACGTGCCTTTGGAACAATTAAAAAACATCAAAATTGAATTAGATAAAAAAGCGTTTTTTGACGCGGTAAAAGATGTTGCAGACGGCAAAGAAAACAAAATTTCTTCTGAACAAGCAACATTATTGATGCAAAGCATTGAACAAAAAATGGAAGACGTAGCAAAACAAGCAGCCAGTGCTGCTTTGGCTGACGGACAAAAATTCTTAACAGACAATAAAACCAAAGAAGGCATTACTGAATTACCATCAGGTTTACAAATCAAAACCAATAAAGCAGGTGAAGGTGATTTAATTCAAAAAGGTGATTTAGTGAGCGTGGAATACGAAGGACGCTTAACCAATGGCACCGTTTTTGACAGCACCAAAGAACACAATGGACAAGCTTTTGAAGTACCTGTGGTAGACAACACAGTGATTCCAGGCTGGATTGAAGGCTTGCAACAAATGCAACAAGGTGGTGAATACACACTTTATATTCCAGCTTCTTTGGCATACGGTACACAATCTCCATCACCCACCATTCCTGCTAATTCAGTTTTGGTATTTGATATGAAAATTGTGAAAGTAGAAAAAGGTGAAGGTGCGAAACGCATCAAAGCTATGCAAGAAGCACAAGAAAAAATGATGAAACAAGCACAAAAAGCAAAATAATCATCTTGTTATCATAAAGTTTCAGGCAGCCCTAAATAAATATTTCAGGCTGCCTGAAATTTTTTGTTGAGTTTTTTTGCCAACGACATTTCTTTGTAACCTATTGCCATCATTAGCAGCAATGAAGTGATTTGCCAACGCCAACAAGGAGAAATTAAATGAAAAAATATTTCTCTAAACGCTTGCAAACCCTTTCAGGCAGCCTAAAAACGGTACGCATTGTTTTTAAAAGATTGCCACACTCGCTGCGCTCATTCGCAATGACCGATTTTTTTCTTTCAGGCAGCCTGAAAGCAATAGTACGCATTGTTTTTAAAAGATTGCCACACTCGCTGCGCTCATTCGCAATGACCGATTTTTTTCTT
>JAFSQZ010000201.1 GCA_017446355.1 Neisseriaceae bacterium | reverse complement strand
CCCGTTTTAATTTGGGTTTTAAGTGCATTGTTGTTTTCCTTAACTAACTTGGATAAATTTTCGCCACATAAAATAGTTTATTGACAAACCCAATAAACTGATTTCAGGCTGCCTGAAATTGATTAAACGCGTGGGCAACAAATTGCCCACCCTACCTTGCTTAACTATATGATCACAGGCGTTTCAGGTAGGCTGTTTACCTACTCTTCTTTACCCCGCCAAGTATCTTCCCAATCTACATAACGGTCTTTTTCCAATTGGAACTTGGGTACATTGTAAACGAGACCGGGTTCCGGCGGCTCGTAGAAAGGGGCTTCATCGGCAGGGGTGCCGGAGCGGATCGAATAAGCCAATTCAGGTTTGAAAAAAGCATTGCCCAAATGTTCTTTTACCTTTTCCCGCACAACTTGTACACCATCAAAATCAGTGAGTACATCACCTAAAGTTTCCGAAAGCTGAATATAAACCGCATCATCGGAGAGCTGTTCAACGTAGTAGGCAGGCGCTGATAGCAGTTTATCCATACCAAACAATTCGCTGTACGCTTTACCGAAAACTACACCCCAGTACATATCAGGAAGACAGTGAATAAGCTCAATTGTTGCCGCATAGAAAGCATACGACCTTCCAATGCAATACAGGTAACGCTCCTGTTCTGGTTGATAACGCATTCTGTATTCTTCAGTCATGGTATCAATAAAAGCAAAATCCACAGCCAAAGGTACGGCAGCTTGTTTTAGGTAACGTACTGGCACATCACATGGTAGATGATTGAACTCATAAGTAAAACGGTCGCTTCCGTGTCTAAAAATATTTAATGCATTGCTAAGAAAACCCGGAGTCCACATGCCTTCGGCTTTAATCTTTTTTTGATGTTTCCACTGTATATCAAATGTTCCATATTCCGTATATTTTTCCATATGCTCAAAATTATGATGGAACATATCGTATATTTTTTGGATGCTTGTTTCATTCCATTGATAAATGCCTTTTTTACTCCATGACAGCCATTCATCAATGGGTAATTCAGGTAAAGAATCAATATGAATTTGAATCATCGTTAAAAAATCATCCAAATTACGCATAGTTTTTCGTGATAACAATTGAACATTTACGGATTGTTTAAATTTTAAATTTTCCATCTTTTATTTCCATTGTTTGAATTGATTCGTTTTACTGTCAAATATCAATACATCACCGCCTTGCTGACGTATCCTTTCAACGATATTGCTTGTTATCGTTTTCGTCTTGGGGCTTACCACTAAATGAACGGGAGTTTTAGATGCCATATACGCTCTGATTTGAGGTGTCGACCTAATAATCTGAACATCCTTAAATTCCACAAGCATGGACTTTTTACCCCTGACTGTAATATCAGGAATAATCGTGACCAAATCTCCATCTACATTTTCCGTTCTTGCTTTCTTCGCCAGCTGATTCAAATCTAAATTATATTTAGCCGCGTAAGCTCGTGTACCTTGGGATTCAAATACGCGTCCACCTTTAAAGTTGTTCTGCATTTTAGCTTTATGTTGCAAAAGGGTAGTTTTATCTTGTAAATACTTCTTCGCCTCTGCAGAAACATATTTATTTCCCTTACTGTTGGTTTCTAAACCTGTTAGTAAGTCAATGGCAGCAGTCAAACGGTCTGTTGGGGTAGAGTTTTTACTGAAAACGGTATATAAATCTCCAGCTATACCGATTAGCTCATTTGATCCGCTATCTTTAACAATTTTTTGGAAGTTTTGAAAATCAATTTTTCCAGTTTTTTGTTTGACATCGGCAGCAGTTTTAAAAACTTTATATAATACTTTGGTAGCACTAGTCAGGGCTCTCAAAAAATTCTCTTTAACCGCAATATCTGCTGCAGCCGTTGCTGTATTTACATCTCCCCCACTCAAAGCTACTACAGTACCTACGTGTGCTAGTTTTTAATAAGTATAGATAGCCATGTTAATTAAATTGGGTAGGCAGAAAGTGCCCACCCTACGCTTTTTATGCTCAAACTTTAAGGAGTTTGTTGCTCACGCCTCAACAGCCCTTGCCTCAGTTCCGTAAAATTTGGCGTGTCAAATACACTACCTGGCTGAGGAATGGTGTATTTTTCTAAATGCGCTTTGAGAATATCCAAGCTGTAGCCTTTTTCCCGATTATAAAACGCGTTGGGGTGTAAATAAGCTTTCACTTCTTGCTCTTTGACCCGATAACTTGGGTAGTCAGTTTCCATATCGGCAATGTGTTCGGTCAGCTGAAGCAGGTAGCCTTCGCCGATTTTTTCCACCCGATAAACAGGAGCATTGGCGAGTTTTTCTTCACCGAACAGTTCGACATAAGGCCTGCCGAAATAAGCCAGCCAAGGCAGGTTGGGCAGCCAGTGGCGCAGTTCGTGCGTGGTGACATACATATTTGGCTCTTCCGTTTCTTCACCATTGTATGTACAACAATTGATACCCAAATAATCCATTAAGCGTTGGCGGGTCATATATTCGATAAAAGCATAGTCGGCTTGGTTATGTTGCAACCGATATTTGAAATAAGCATACAATTCTGAAAAATCAACATCTCCACTCATGTCATCTTTGATGGCAAGACCTTCCATCATATGCAAAGGTGAATCATCGACCAGCATGCGGGCAGCAGAAAACCAACCGTTTCCTAAAAAATCCCAAGGCTGTTTTTTTACTTTTTTGATTTTCCAATTGCGTATTTTCCAGTTTAAGGTTTGCAGTTCAGGCGCAAATTCATCTTCTGCCGCCTCTTCATGCAATTTTTTTAAAAAATCCTCGTCAAAACGCCGCACCGGCTCGTATAAGCCCCAATGTGTGGGTTTGGCAGTAGTCACAATGGAATCGTATTCCAGTAACATTTTGCTAAAGTCCGATATAAATAGCTCAGTATCTGGTAAAAAAAACTGCATAAAAATGGTGTTTTTAAACATATGGGTTCCTTTTTACTTATAGTCGGTTAATTTTTTGGTTTGCGGATCAAAGATTCGAATTTTACCTTTTGAATCTCTAACCATTTTTTGCACAGGCTCTGCAATCTTCGTTCTCGGATGAACAATCAGCAGAATCGGCTGATTAGCAAGCGTAGGGTGGGCAACTTTGTTGCCCACGCGTTTTAATTTGGGTTTTAAGTGCATTGTTGTTTTCCTTAACTAACTTGAATAAATTTTCGCCACATAAAATAGTTTATTGACAAACCCAATAAACTGATTTCAGGCTGCCTGAAATTGATTAAACGCGTGGGCAACAAATTGCCCACGCTACCTTGCTTTATTTGAATAATTCGTGTCTACTTTCGGTTTGATAATTTTCTTTAAATGTCCAACCTGTTTCTGCACTGATTTTTTGTTGCAAGGTTTCGCGTATTTTGATGTATTCATCTATTTCGTGTTGATTACTTGTTTCAGGCAGCAGAAAAGCTGGCAAAACAATATATTCGTGGTATTTACTAGCACCATATGCACTGTTGCTAATACTCCAATACCGTATTTTTTGTGTTTTACGGTTGATGATAAAAAAATAAGTGTTGTATTTCCAGCCCCAAGCGAAAGAGAAAAAAGTGAATAAAGCAACAACCATTATCAACGAAGAAGAAAACGAAAAATCCCCTGAAAACATAAGTACAGCAAAGATAAATATACAGCTTACTATTTGGGAAATAACATCTGAATGAAAGCGTTTGGAAGATTTGGGAATTTTTAATGAATAGCGAATTTCTTCCTTGCCACTTTCCCATTCGGACAATACTTTATACAAGGTTTTTGCTGATTTCATAAATGGTTTCTATTGAAAATTTAGGGTTGTATTAGATTGGTTTAAGAAATTGCTGACTTACCATTTTCGCAAGGTTTAACTAATGTTTTAAAAATATAAAACCAGTTATTCAAGCGTATCTAATTTTTCTAAAAAACGTTGTAAATGTTCAGGCAGCGGAGCGATTAGGTTTAAAGGTTCTTGAGTGAGTGGGTGTTTTAAAACCAATTGATGTGCGTGCAAAAACATTCGTTTTAAGCCAATTTTTTGCAAACGTTTATTGGCTTGGTAGTCGCCATAGCGTTCATCACCAGCAATCGCACATTGTTGTGCTTGCATATGTACGCGGATTTGATGGGTTCTGCCTGTGATTAAAGTTGCTTCCAGTAAGGTTAATTGTGAAATGCCAACAGAATGCGTTAGGCTGCCTGAAAAGGTTTTCAATACTTTAAAAATCGTATGCGCAGATTGACCATCTGTTTCATTGCTCACGCGCACCATTTTTTCGCCTGCGCTGCCTGTGTATTTTAATAAAGGCAATTTAACGTGGCGAAGTTGGTTTTGCCATTTGCCTACACCTAATGCCCAATATACTTTTTTGGGGTGTTCGTTACGCAACATTTCGTGTAGTTTGACCAAAGCACTGCGTTTTTTAGCAATCATCAACAAACCGCTTGTGTCTTTATCCAAACGATGTACCAATTCTAAATACTTGCATTCAGGACGTGCTTGGCGTAACTGCTCAATCACACCAAAACTTACGCCACTTCCACCGTGTACGGCAACACCACTTGGCTTATTGATGACCAATAAAGCATCGTCTTCAAACACAATTTCAAAAGTTTTGGCAGGAATATTTTTTTTGGAAACATCATTTTTCAGGCAGCCTGAATGTTTTTCAGCAATACGAATCGGCGGAATGCGCACGACATCACCTGTTAAAACACGGGTTTCTGCTTTAACGCGTCCTTTATTGATGCGTACTTCACCTGCACGAATCATTCGTTGAATATGACTTTTTGGCACGCCTTTTAATATTTTGATTAAATAATTATCCAGTCGTTGCCCATCATCATTGTTGTCAACAGTGAGATAGTTTACTGAATTTTTGCTAATTGTTGTCATTTTGCTTTATAATCGCAGACCTAATTTTGTGGCTTTATACCATTATTTAGTATTTAGCACAAAATACGATGAAATAAGTCGTGTGGCAATGAAATTTACTTTTACTTGTGGATAGAATTTAGGCAGCTTATTCATCGTTATTATCAATGCTGCACGTAGCTATTTTTTAATAACAGCACTTTGAAACATTTTATTTTGTTTGCCAAACCCTATTAAGTGAAGCAACAAAATATGACGCGTTGGGCGATGACTCGAATTAAACAACAGAGGTACACCTGTTTTTTGTGGAAAATGATTATTGTGTACACTTTCAGGCAGCCCAATTGTTTTGCCTAAATACGGTTTAACAAGTATTGTGCCAATTTATCAATAATATAAAGATAACAATAATATAACAATAAAAAGAATATTACTGACACATTTATTTATACTTTTCAGGCAGCCTGAAATTTTTTGCTCTTTATTTAACTATTTAACTGCTCTTTAATTAAATCGTCAAAATGATGTTTGCTAGGCGAATTTTTAGCAAGCGTCCGTCAAACTCGTTTTAAAGTGCCTAAATAAGGTACCCATTATGAAACGAATGCTTTTTAATGCCACCCATTCGGAAGAATTGCGCGTGGCGATTGTTGATGGTCAAAAACTACTTGACCTAGACATTGAAACGCTTGGTAAAGAACAACGAAAAGGCAATATTTACACAGGCATCATCACCCGAATTGAGCCTTCATTAGAAGCTTGTTTTGTGGATTACGGTGCCGAGCGTCATGGTTTTTTGCCATTCAAAGAAATTGCACCTTCCTATTTTTCCGACAGTAATCATACTCAATCACGCATTCAAGACGCGTTAAAAGAAAAATTAAAAGAAGGTATGCACCTTATTGTGCAAGTGGAAAAAGATGAACGTGGCAACAAAGGGGCTGCCTTAACCACTTTTATCAGTTTAGCGGGACGTTATTTGGTTTTGATGCCAAACAATCCGCGTGGTGGTGGCGTATCACGTCGCATTGAAGGCGAAGATCGCGCCGAACTCAAAGAAGCGATGGCGCAATTAAACGTGCCACGCGGAATGAGTTTAATCGCGCGTACCGCTGGTATCGGTCGCAGTACTGAAGAATTGCAATGGGATTTCAATTACTTATTACAACTTTGGCGTGCGATTGAAGAAGCTGCGATGGCACACCCAGAACCTTATTTATTATTTCTAGAAAGCTCTCTGCTGATTCGTTCTATTCGTGATTACTATCGTCCAGACATCAATGAAATTTTGGTGGACAACAAAGAAGTTTACGAACAAATTTCTGAATTTATGAGTTATGTGATGCCCAATAATTTGAGCAAACTGAAACTCTATACAGACCACGTTCCCTTGTTTTCACGCCTTTTGATTGAACAACAAATTGAAACCGCTTTTTCACGTAACGTCCGCTTACCGAGTGGTGGTGAAATTGTGATTGACCACACAGAAGCTTTGGTTTCTATTGACGTAAACTCTGCGCGTGCCACCAAAGGTGCGGACATTGAAGAAACAGCGTTTAAAACCAATTTAGAAGCTGCGGAAGAAGTGGCGCGACAAATGCGTTTGCGCGATTTGGGTGGTATTGTGGTGATTGACTTCATTGATATGGAAGACAGTCAGCATCAACGTGAAGTAGAAAATATGTTGCGCGACGCACTCAAAAAAGACCGCGCACGCGTGCAAATGGGCAAACTATCGCGTCTGGGTTTAATGGAAGTTTCACGCCAACGTTTGCAACCAGCTTTAACCGAAAGCAGCCACATTGCTTGTCCACGTTGCGCAGGCATCGGCGTTATTCGTAGCATTGAATCCACTGCTTTGCACGTTTTGCGTTTGATTCAAGACACCGCGATGAAACAAAACACCAGCGAAGTACACGTTCAAGTGCCTGTTGAAGTTGCTACATTCTTGCTCAATGAAAAACGTGCTGAATTATTTGGTTTAGAAGAGCGTTTAAATGTATCGGTTTATTTAATTCCGAATATTCATTTAGAAAATCCGCATTACCAAATTGAACGTATTCGTAGCAATGATGACAGCGAAGACGAAAATATTCCAAGTTATAAACGCGTTACGCAGCCTGAAAAAACAGAAATCATACCTTTTGCCAATAAAAATGGTGAAAAAGCTGAACGTCCTGAACCTGCTGTAAAAGGGTTGAAACACGCATCACCAGCCCCTGTTGCGCCTGTTGAGAAACCATCTTTGTGGGGCGGTATCAAAAAATGGTTTAGCGGTTTGTTTGGTGGTGAAAAACAAGAAGAAATCAAAGCTGTTAGCAAAAACCAAGCGTCTAAAAAGAACTCAAAACGCAACAATCCTAATCGCCGTCAAAACAATAAACAACGTTTTCAAAATGAAAATGCTGTCAACACGACAAATAAAAATCAACAGGTTAATAAAAACCAGACCGAACGTCAAAATAAAAAGAATGTTGCGCAAAATCAACGTGTTCAGAATGAACAAGCGCATCAACAGGCAACGTTGTGTCAAAAAAATAGCGGTAAAAATATTCAGGCAGCCAATGTTAATGTGGCGCAAAATGCAACCGAAACGCTGCCTGAAACTAAAAATACACTCAAAAACGAACACAATAATAAAAACCGTAATAACCGTAAGCAAAAAAATCTGGTGGTGTCGTTTCATAATGAAAATAAACGCGGTAAATACAACAATCGTCCGCAAGAAAAACGTCGCTATATTCCATCTGCTGCCAAAATTACGCGCTATTTAGATATTCAGACAGCTGCCTTAAAAGTACAAGACAGTGTTGCTTATGTGTTGATGCAACAAACTGGTTTATCTGCAAAAAACAGTTTGCCAATAGCAGCTCAACAGCATTTGCCAGCAGTACAAAATATTCAGGCAGCATCACTCGTTGCACAAACGTCTGTTACAGAACAAGAAATTATCTTGGCAGCTGTTGGCGCAGTGCATCAAGCGCAAGCGGCTGTATTGTCTGGTGAAAATAATGTAAAAACAGCATTTGTTGAAAACAATGAAGCGACACAAAACAATATTGTTCATCAAGAAACAAAGACAATAGTTCATCAACTCAAAGATGAAAAACAATATTCAGGCAGCCCAATCAATATCGCCGACTTGGCGAATCAATTAGATTTAAACGGTTTGCAATTGATTGAAACCTCACCTGATGCTTTAAACGCTGTTGAACCTGTTGTGGAAATTTCTGCTGGTTTGCGCCGTAGCGATGTACCTGCTAGCGCACCAATCATTATGCCTAGCGAAATGATACAAGTAGAAACCTTACGTTAATGGTGTAATGTAAAACATCAGGCTGCCTGAAAGAAAATCTTTTTCAGGCAGCCTGATGTTTTTAATGAAGTAAGCGAAAAATTAATAACCTAAACGTTGGCAAATCGTAGAAACCAAACCTGCTTGGTTAAGCGTATAAAAATGCAAACTGGGCGCACCTTCACGCAACAAACGCTCGCACATTTCGGTTACAACATCTAATGCCAAAGCCTTAATAGATGCGGTGTCATCAGCATAAGACTGCAATTTTAAGCGTAGCCAGCGCGGAATTTCTGCACCACACATATCCGAAAAACGCATCAATTTAGAAAAACTGTCAATGGGCATAATGCCTGGAACAATGGGAATATCTACACCATACCCTTGAACATCGTCCACAAAACGAAAATAAGCATCAGCATTAAAAAAATATTGAGTAATGGCAGAATCTGCACCTGCCTTGACTTTTCGTACAAAATTATTCAAATCATCTGTGGCACTTCGTGCTTGTGGGTGATATTCTGGATAAGCAGCCACTTCAATATGAAAAGTATCGCCAAATTCGGTTTTCACCAATTCCACCAATTCATTGGCATAATGCAATCCTTGTGCATCAAAACCCATTCCAGAACCCGATGGAATATCTCCACGCAAGGCAACTAAATGACGCACACCCATTGTTTTGTATTCATTAAGCAGCTCAATAATTTCTTCAGGCAGCAAGCCAATGCAAGGTAAATGCGGTGCGGCAGCAATGCCTTCATTTAAAATGTCTTGTACGGTTTGCAAAGTCCCAGCGCGAGTCGTGCCACCAGCACCAGAAGTACAAGAAAAGAAGGTGGGGTTAAATTGACTTAATTGTTTTCGGGTGATGACTTGTTTTGCACGCCCTTCTTCAGTGCGTGTTGGAAAAAATTCAAAGCTGAGTTTTTTGTGTTGAGTGTACATAAATGGCTGCCTGAACCTAAAAATAAACAGGATACAAAATAAAACTTTTATCCTTGTTTGACAATGCTTTGGCTATGAATTTTCAGCGTGTTGATAACAAATTTTATTCAAGTAGAAATTTTGTAAAACTGAAATTTTTGTAAACATCACTTTTCATTCGTTATTCTGAATGAAGTGAAGCATCTTTTTATATTTCTACGGAAAATTCAGAATGACACGTTTTGCAAAGGTTTAAAAGACGCTTGCTACGATTTATTGATGTTTTGTAGGAGTTTCAAAGTGAACGCGAATAAGTGATACAACAAAACCGCTGCCTGAAAAAAGCAGCGGTTTTTTTAAATGGAAAATTAGGCTTGTTTGCGTGCAGGCAATTTTTCTTTGATGCGTGCAGCTTTACCAGTTAAGCCACGTAAGTAGTAAAGTTTTGCACGACGTACATCGCCGCGACGTTTTACTTCAATTTTTTCTACACGTGGTGAGTAAAGTGGGAATGTGCGTTCCACACCTTCACCGCTGGAAATTTTGCGCACGATAAAGTTACTGTTTAAACCACGATTTTTGCGCGAAATAACAACACCTTCATAGGCTTGCAAACGAGTGCGAGAACCTTCTCTTACACGCGCCCATACCACTACAGTGTCGCCAGGTGCAAATTCTGGAATATCTTTGTTTAAACGGGCAATTTCTTCTTTTTCCAATTGTTCAATAATGTTCATTTTGTTTCCTTAATTATGATATGGATTGTTCCGTTGCTTTTGCTTCTTGCTCAATTTCTTGCAAAAGGCGGATTTCCTGTGGGAGTAAATTACGCTTTTCCAGTAAGTCTGGTCGGCGCGTTAGGGTGCGCTTTAACGATTGTTTTAATCGCCATTGCGCAATCAGTGTATGATTTCCTGATTTGAGTACTTCGGGAACTTTCATACCCTGAAATTCGGTTGGTTTGGTGTAGTGTGGATAGTCCAATAAGCCGTTTACAAATGAATCTTGTTGCGCTGATTCTATGTCGCCTAGTACGTTGGGAATAAAACGTAATACTGCGTCCATCAACATCATTGCAGGTAGCTCTCCACCCGAAACAACAAAATCGCCAATGCTGATTTCTTCGTCTACGGCGTGTTCTAACACACGTTCATCAACGCCTTCATAACGTCCACACAATAAAACCAAGTTATCCAGTTGGGCAAGCTCTTGCACTTTGGCGTGATTGAGTGGTTTACCCTGTGGACTAAGGTAAATAACACGATTTTTCAGGCTGCCTGAAAAGGCTTTTTTGGCTTCTTCTATGGCAGCAAATAATGGCGGTGCCATCATCACCATTCCTGCGCCCCCACCAAAAGGGCGGTCATCAATATAACCTAATTTGTTGTCGGCAAATTGACGTGGATTGATGGCGGAAAATCGCCAGATGTTTTTCTGATGCGCCCGACCTGTTACGCCATATTCTGTGATGCTTTTGAATATTTCGGGAAACAAGGTTATGGCTTGGATAAACATCAGTAGTCTAAACCCCAATCAACTTGGATTTGTTGCGTGTCTTTGTTTACATTGTCAATGTAATGCGAAACAAAGGGAATGAGTTTTTCACCATATTCGCCACGTATAACCAACACGTCATGCGCGCCTGTTTCTATTAGGTTTTTGACTTTACCTAGCGAGATGTTGTCGCGATTGATAACGCTCATTCCTACTAAATCTACCCAATAGAATTCGTCTTCATCTGTGTCGGCGAAAGTTTCACGCGGTACTTCAATGGTGTAGCCACGCAAAAGTGCGGCGGCATCGCGGTCGTTGATTTGTGCAAATTTGACTTGTAGTTCATCACCAGCAATTTTGCCTTCTTCTACATCAACCGCAAGCGTTTGATGCTCTTTAACCAAACGCCATTGTGGATAATCCAATAGACCATCAGAAAATTCGGTGCTGGCGTGGATTTTGACCCAACCTTTGACACCGAATGCGCCTTTGATATAGCCCATGGCTACCCAGTTTTGTTGTTCACTCATTGATTAAGCAGCGGCTTTTTGTGTTTTTACCAAGTTTGCAACAGTTTCGCTCATTTTTGCGCCTTGACCTAACCAGTAGTTTAGACGGTCAGATTGAATGCGCAATGCTTCTTGTTTTTCGTTGGCAACTGGGTTATAGAAACCAACGCGTTCAATAAAACGACCATCACGGCGGCTGCGACTATCCGCTACGATGATGCTGTAAAAAGGACGTTTTTTAGAGCCACCACGGGCTAAACGAATAACTACCATATTGTGAATTCCTTAAATTTTGGAAATGGATATAGAAAACCGCCTATTTTATTGCACTTTTACGTGTTAAGGCAAGTACTTATTTGTTTTTTATGTTTTTATTGATTTTTGGTGCTGAAAAACGGTTTTTAGGCTGCCTGAATACGTTCTATAATTCAGCTTTTTTGTTTCAGGTTGCCTGAAAGGTTTTTTATGCGTCCGCTTACTTGTGAAATTCGTCTTCATTATCTTCGTGAAAATTATCAATATTTAAAAGGTGTGCATGGCAATAAGTTGTTGGCCGTTGTTAAGGCAAATGCTTATGGACATGGCGCGGTGCAGTGTGCGCAGGCTTTGGAGGATATTGCTGATGGTTTTGCGGTGGCGTTTTTGGAAGAAGCGGAAGAGTTGCGCCATCACGGTATTTGTAAACCGATTGTGTTGCTTGAAGGTGTGTTTCAGGCAGCTGAATTGGCAAAGGTGGACGCGTTGGATTTGTGGACGGTGGTGCATAATCAAATGCAATTGGACGATGTGTTGCAACATCATTGGCAAAAACCGACAACGATTTGGTTGAAAATGGATAGTGGTATGCATCGCGCGGGTTTTTTCCCTAGTCATTATGCTGCGGCGTATCAGGCGTTGGCTCAATGTCCGAGTGTGAGCAATATTGTGAAGATGTCGCATTTTGCTTGTGCTGATGAAGCGGAGCCTGATATGACGGAAATGCAGATTGAAACGTTTGATTTGGCTACGCAAAATTTGGGCGGAGAAACCAGTATTGCTAATTCAGCAGCGATGTTGGCTTATCCGAAGACACACCGAGATTGGGGACGTGCGGGTTTGGCTTTGTATGGTGTTAATCCTTTTTCAGGCAGCCTAAATCCTGCGTTAAAACCTGTGATGCGGTTAAGCAGTAAAGTGTTTGCAGAGCGTATTTTGCAAGCGCATGAGCCGATTGGTTACGGCGCGTCTTTTTATACGGAACACGCTACACGCGTGGGTTTGGTGGCTTGTGGTTATGCTGATGGTTATCCGCGCCGCGCTGCCAGCAATACGCCAATTGCGGTGAATGGTCAGCGGACGCGTTTGATTGGACGTATTTCTATGGATATGATGACTTTGGATTTAACGTCTTTACACGATAATATCGGCGCGGAAGTGGAGTTGTTTGGCGACATTATTAACATCAATGAAATTGCTGATGTTGCGGGTACGATTCCTTATGAAATTTTGTGTAACATTAAACGTGCGCAGCGAGTTTATGTTCATCAATAGTTTGTGGAGTGGTTGACCATTTCCCAAGCTACTTCTATTGCTGTTTTCAGGCTGCCTGAATGTGCTTTTCCTGTTCCCGCTAAATCTAATGCTGTGCCGTGATCCACTGATGTGCGAATAAAGGGAAGTCCTAGTGTGATGTTTACGCCTTTGCCAAAACTGGCGTATTTTAATACAGGTAAACCTTGATCGTGATATGCTGCCAACACGGCATCTGCTTGGTTGAGATAAAATGGTTGAAATAATGTGTCGGCAGGCAAGGGGTCGGTGATGTCTATACCTTGTTGGCGCAAGCGAGCTACAGCAGGTTGCATTATTTCTATTTCTTCTTTCCCTAAATAGCCCATTTCTCCTGCGTGTGGATTCAGTCCTGCTAACAAAATATGCGGTTTGGTGATGCCGAATTTGTGTTGTAAATCGTGGTGAAGAATGCTTGCGATGCGATAAATGCGTTCTTGATTGATGGTTTGTGCAACGTCTTTCAGTGGTAAATGCGTGGTTAAAAGTGCAACGCGTAAACCGCCGCCTGCCAGCATCATCACAACTTGTTCTGTGTGGCTTTTTTCGGCAAGGTATTCGGTGTGTCCGCTGAAATAGGGAAGTTTTGGGTGTTCGTTGATAATGCCTTTGTGGACAGGCGCGGTTACCATTGCAGCAAATTCGTTTGATGTGATGCCTTCGTATGCACGGTCAAGTAGGCGCAAAACATAGGGGGCATTATCGGTATTCAGGCTGCCTGCAATCACTGGTGCAACGGTGTTGATGGGTAATACTTCTAATACGTTGGGTTGATTGGGTGGCGCACTATTTGGCGTGTACTCTTGAAATGTGATGGATTTATTGAGTAAAGCGGCGCGTTGTTGTAAGGCGGTTTTGTCGCCTAAAACAACGCAACGACAAGGTGTTTGCCAAGTTGCCAAGTCTAAACAAATATCTAAACCGATACCAGCAGGTTCGCCAGAAGTAATGGCGATAATGGGGGAAGTGTGCATCATTAACCTTTCAGGCTGCCTGAAAACGTTTGCGCTTGTTGGCGAACGTTTTTATCCAGTGCTAATAAATCATCAATGTTGTTTAGGCTACTTAAATCGTGGTGTTCCAAACAATGTGCCACCACACGTGCAATATCTGTGAAACGGATATGACCAGCCAAAAATTCAGCCACTGCAATTTCGTTGGCAGCATTTAATACACAAGGCGCACTACCACCAGCGTTTAAAGCATCATAAGCCAGTTTTAAACAGGGAAAACGTGCAAAATCAGGTTCGCAAAAACTTAAATCAGCGAGTTTGCTAAAATCCAGTGCATTGACGCCCGATTGAATACGTTCAGGCAGCCCTAAACAATAGGCGATGGGTGTGCGCATATCAGGATTACCAAGTTGTGCCAGCACCGAACCATCAATATAGCGTACCATACTGTGAATCACAGATTGTGGGTGTATCACAACTTCTAATTTTTCAGGAGGACAATGAAACAACCAATGCGCTTCAATCAATTCCAAACCTTTGTTCATCATTGTGGCAGAATCCACTGAAATTTTTTTACCCATAGACCAATTAGGGTGTTTGACGGCTTGTTCGGGTGTGATTTGCGCCATATTGTTTAAATCGCTGTGTAAAAATGGACCGCCTGATGCCGTCAAAATAATGGATTCAATGCCGTGTGCATTCAGGCAGCCTGAATAATCGCGTGGCAAAACTTGAAAAATAGCATTGTGTTCACTATCAATCGGTAAAACACGTGCATTGTGTTGAGCAAGCGTTTGCATAAATAGGCTGCCTGAAACCACTAAAGTTTCTTTGTTTGCCAAAAAAATCGTTTTTCCCGCTTTTGCCGCTGCCAAAGCAGAAGGTAAGCCTGCCGCCCCCACAATCGCTGCCATCACACCTGTTACTTCATCAGCACTGGCAACATCAATTAAAGCTTGTTCACCGTATAACACTTCGGTGGCGCAATGATTTTGTTGCAACAATTGCGTTAATTTAGCGGCGTTTTGGGCGTTGGCAACCACTGCAAAACGTGGTGAAAATTGTAGGCATTGTGCTGCCAATTTATCAATTTGATGATGTCCCGTTAAGGCAAAAATACGAAAACGATTAGGGTGGCGTGCAACAACATCTAGCGTGGATACACCAATGCTACCTGTTGCGCCCAAAATAGTGAGAACTTGCATAATAAAAAGCGAGCAAAAAACGAAACGCCCATTATAACGCAATCGGATTAAGTTTATTTTGGAAGTGTTAAAACGACTTTGAAATGGTAAAAACAAGTGTTGTGAGCGTGGTGATTTAAGATTTATTTAAAACACAAAATTGTGTATGATTTCACCCATTGTGCGCCAAACAGAAACCTTTGCAAAAATCATTGTTCCGCGTATGAAAAAACGCAAACAAAGCGTTATTTAGGTTTGTTTAGAATTTTAGAATAAAGAACGATGAATGTAGATTGTGCATAGGTTTCAGGCAGCCTGAATTGTTTAATATTTCAAATAGATGGATAAAATGAATAGTCATAAAAACACCGCTACATTACTTATTTCCGCCCCTGACCGTAAAGGTTTGGTGGCGGTGATTGCCAATTTTCTTTTGCAACACAATGCCAATATTTTGCACGCCGACCAGCACCAAGACAGTCAAGCAGGTTTGTTCTTAATGCGTGTGGAATGGGATTTGAACGACTTTGCCACCACTGAATCCGACTTTCAGGCAGCATTCTCGCCACTTGCGGCAGAATACAATATGTCGTGGAAACTTTCGTTTTCGCAACAAAAACCGCAAATGGCGATTATGGTATCGCAATACGAACACTGTTTGGCTGATTTGTTGCACCGCTATCGCATTGGCGAATTGGCGTGCGATATTCCGCTGATTGTGGGTAATCACGAAAACTGCCGTGCATTGGCTGAATTTAACGGCATACCGTTTTATCATATCCCAATGATTAAAGAGAAAAAAGCCGAAATTGAAGAGAAGCAACTTGCCTTATTTGCCGAACACAACATTGATTTGATTGTGATGGCTCGTTATATGCAGATTTTATCCAGCGATTTTATCAACAAATATCCGAATAAAATTATTAACATACATCACAGTTTTCTGCCTGCGTTTGACGGTGCCAAACCTTATCACCGAGCACATGCGCGCGGCGTAAAATTGATTGGGGCAACCGCCCACTACGCCACTTCCGACTTGGACGAAGGTCCAATTATTGAACAAGAAGTCGCCCGCATTTCGCACCGTGATAGTGTTGAAGATTTAATCAAAAAAGGACGCGATCTAGAAAAAATCGTGTTAAGCCGTGCCGTGCGTTGGCATTTGGACAGTCGTGTTTTGTCGTATCACAATCGTACTGTGGTGTTTGATTAAATATTGAATTCAATAACAGTAAACACATTCTTATTTAAAACAGAGTGTTATCAACAAAACGAAAACCTAATCTCCGTCATTTTGAGCAAAGTGAAGCATAAAATAAAGTAGCTTCACCTGTGGCTCAAAATGACGTATTTTTGTTTTCAGAAACGCCTGCAAAATCTACTGGTTAAAAATGAAACACCATAGGGTAGGTTGAATTTTTTATTCATAGTTAGGTTTTGCAGGGTTTTCTTTCAGGCAGCCTGAAACCTTTTTTTATTCAAAACAGAAACAAAAACCTTTGGAACTTTCGTTATTCTGAACGAAGTGTAAAACAATAGTGTTAGATTTTTCGTTGCGTTGTGCATCAAAATGACGCGTTTTGCAAAAGTTTCAAACTTTTCAAATCAGAGTGATTGGAAAAAGTACCCTAATGATGCGATGGTTTTTGTATAATCTTCCCTTTTCTTTTCAGGCAGTGTAAATATGGCGGCTACTTTATTATTGGTTGATGGTTCTTCTTATTTATACCGTGCGTTTTATGCAATGACGCATTTGTCTTCACCCAGTGGCGTTCCCACTAATGCGGTTTATGGGGTGTTGAATATGTTGCGCCGTTTGCGTGCGCAGCAGCCACACGATTTTTGCGCTTGCGTGTTTGATGCAAAGGGTAAAAACTTTCGTCATCAATTGTTTCCTGAATATAAAGCAACGCGTCCACCTATGCCCGATGATTTGCGCCCACAAGCTGAAATGCTGCCTGAATTGGTGGAATTGATGGGCTGGAAAGTGTTGAAAATTGATGGCGTGGAAGCCGATGATGTGATTGGTACGCTGGCAGTGGGTGCGGCAAGACAGGGCTTGAATGTGGTCATTTCCACTGGCGATAAGGATATGGCGCAATTGGTTGGACCGCAAATTTCATTGGTGGATACCATGAAAAATGAAATCCTAGATGAAGCTGGGGTTTTGGAGAAGTTTGGTGTGCGTCCTGCGCAAATTCGTGATTATTTGGCGTTGGTGGGCGATAAGGTGGACAATGTGCCAGGTGTGGAAAAGTGTGGTCCCAAAACGGCGGTTAAGTGGTTAGAAGAATATGGAACGCTCGTTAATATTGTTGCCAAAGCGGATAATTTTAAAGGAAAAGTGGGCGAAAATTTGCGTGCAGCGTTGCCACAATTGCCTTTGGCTTATAAATTGGTCAGCATTAAAATGGACGTGGATTTAAGTGAGGTGTTGCCACAGGGATTGGCTGATTTGCAACGCAGAGAGCCTGATTGGCGAGCGTTGATACCGCGTTTTCGTGAGCTGGGCTTTAATACGTGGTTGCAAGAAGCACAACAGGATTTGATGGGCGATTTGTTGACGGCGGTAGAGAGTAAAAAAAATACGTCTGGTAAACCTGAAATGAGTGAACAGCTGCCTGAAAAAAACGTGGTCGCCAAACCTGATGAAATTCATTATCAAATTATTCGTAATGAAAACCAATGGAATGAGTTGTATCAACAATGTTTGGGGGCGAAGCGTTTGGCGTTGTCGGTACAAACCGATACCGATGAGCCGATGAAGGCACGATTGATAGGTCTTGCGTTATCGTTGGAAACAGGTAAAGCATTTTATTTACCTGTGGCACACGCGCTCAATGTGGAACAATTGGACTTTGCGCAGATTTCAGGCAGCCTGAAAAATTTGTTGGCAGACGAAAGAATTGGCAAGGTGGCGCATAATATGAAATTTGTGCAACACGTGTTTGCCAATCATGGTTTAACTTTGGCAGGCGTGGTGGACGATGCCATGCTGGCCTCTTATGTTGTGGAAAGTCATTTGAAACATCGTATGAGTGATTTGGCTGGTCGTTGGTTAGATGAAACCGTTATTGAAGAAGAAACTTTGCGTGGCAAAGGGGGAAAACGGCTTTCATTTGCTGATTTAAGTGTGGACGATGTCGCAGCATTTGCGTGTCAACAAGCGGATTTTGCAGGACGCTTGGCAACGCATTTACGCACCAAAATGACGGCAGAACAATTGCATTTATACGAACAAATAGAATTGCCTGTGTCGCAAATTTTATGGGAAATGGAGCGTGTGGGTGTACACATTGACCGTAAGGAATTGTCGCAACAAAGCATTCATTTAGGGGAAGAATTGTTGGAATTGGAAGAGCAAGCGTTTGAGTTTGCAGGACAGCCTTTTAACCTAAATTCGCCCAAACAATTACAAGAAATATTGTTTAATAAATTGGGAATGCCCACCAAAGGCGTTAAGAAAACGGCAACAGGCGGTTATTCTACTGATGAACAAGTGTTAGAAAAGTTGGCAGACGACTATCGCTTGCCCAAAATTATTTTGCAACACAGAAGTCTTGCAAAATTAAAATCTACATACACCGACAAGCTGCCTGAAATGATTAACACCGACACAGGACGTGTTCATACTACTTATGCACAAGCGGTTGCGGTAACGGGGCGTTTGGCAAGCAATAATCCCAATTTACAAAACATTCCTATCCGCACAAAATTAGGACGAAAAGTGCGCCGTGCATTTAATGCACAAGAAAATTACGTGATGCTTTCAGCAGATTATTCGCAAATTGAATTACGCATTATGGCGCATTTGTCAGGCGATGAAACTTTGTTGCAATCGTTTAAAAATCAGGAAGATGTCCACCGTCGTACAGCAGCAGAAGTCTTTGGTGTGCCACCAGAAAATATTTCTAATGAGCAACGTCGTTATGCCAAAACCATCAATTTTGGTTTGATTTATGGTATGAGTGAATACGGTTTGGCAAAAGCATTGGGTATTGATGCTGCTTCGGCAAAAATGTTTATTCAACGTTATTTTGCGCGATACACAGGTGTTGCGGATTATATGCAACGTGCCAAAGAACAAGCACAATCAATGGGTTATGTAGAAACCTTGTTTGGTAGACGTTTATATTTACCTGATATTTTTGCCAAAAGTGCAAACGTCCGTGCCGCTGCTGAACGAGCCGCCATTAACGCACCTATGCAAGGAACTGCATCAGATTTAATTAAATTGGCGATGATTGATGTGGCAAAATTTCTGCATTCAGGCAGCCTGAAAAGCCGTTTGGTGATGCAAGTACATGATGAATTGGTTTTGGAAGTATTTGAACCTGAATTAACGTTATTAAAAGTGAAGCTGCCTGAAATTATGGGCAATATTGGTGCGGATAAATTAGCCGTTCCTTTATTGGCAGAAGTAGGTGTTGGCAATAATTGGGACGATGCACATTGAAACCTTTGCAAAACGCGTCATTCTGAACTTTTCATAGGAAAGTGAAGAATCTAATACTTTGTTTCATAAAGATTCTTCGCTGTTGATCAGAATGACGAATGATAAATAACTGTTTTGCAAAAGCCTCCATTGATGGTTTAAGTTCGTTTTAAATTTAGATGTTTCGTTTGTCCATAAAAACAACCCCTGTGTTAAGGCACACGCAGATTAGGGATACTGTAAAAAACAGTGTTTTGAGCGTCGTCTTCAAGCGGGACTGCAACAGAAAAGACCACATCTTCGGAGTAAAATCCGTGGATGTGGTCTTTTTTCTATTTCCATTTCTGGATATCTGTCGAGTATTCATTGTTGATCGGGTGTATCCGAATTTTCTCTGTTTTCCGGTTTAGCAGCCACTCTTTTGAGATAATCACCTTAGAAACGATAACACCATCTTCATTCTGGAGGCTGCACCTATAGAACCGATAACCCAAAAGCTCCAAGAGAATATTGACACTGAAATAGTTATGACGAATGCACAGAAAAGCGAGAACAAAGAAAAACACTAAAAACAAAACCACTTGATGCCAGACGGTAAAATCGAAGGCGAATAGCGGAAGAATGTATGATAATAGGTATTCGGCTGAAATGGCTTTTTCTTCCTCAACGCTATCAATTATGTATTCCTGGGCTCCGTTCATATTCTTTTTGTTAAACGAAAGCATTAGTATTATCAGCGAAATAATCGACAGGATGAGGATGGCGAGGATACTATATTTTTCTGTCATAATCCCCGTTTGTTTTTCAACAATGCTTTTGATGTCAAGAAACAGTATGGAAACCCAAAGAGGAGCAAATGAGAGGAAAAACATAGAGAAGGATGTAGCTAAAGACATACGATTACCTCACTATTGCCATTGCTTTGCTCCGCTTACTTCAACAGCAACATTCTTAAACGGGTCGACCATTCCCTTGTTGCAAAGCAGCTTCACGATTTTGTCTGCCGCACCGTCAGCGGACGTATAAAAACGGTTCTCTCCATCAAGGGGAATAGAAAAACGTTTAGCCATTGCTTTCCTTGTATTTGTGTTTTTTAGTGCGTTAAGGCACTCTTTGTCAAAAGATACGAATTTTCGAGGATTGTGCCAAGATTCGGCAAAATCCATACTGGATATAATCCCAGTTCCCTCTATTTCCGTTACTGCATCATGGCATACCGCCTTATAGGCACGGACCATATTGAAGAGGTTTTCCCCAGCGAGCGTTAAAAAGTAGATCGTATCACCAATCATGACAACGTCGACAGAAGTCCGAAGCGTCAATATCGGATGCGTTATCTGTGAAAATCTGCCGCTGGGATGAAGTAATTGGAACTTTTGCTTCAGCTTTGTGATGGGGCTTTGCATCGATACCAGCTTTACGGGGATCTCTTCTCCGCCAATGGATAATACTCCCTTTAGCACATATGCTGAGGTATAGGAAAAAGGGTCCGCTTCAACATCGGTATTTGCAATTTCCGTCAGAAAAGTAACATATTCCGATGCTATAAGTGCGTTATCCTTAGTTGTTAGAAATCATCGCGTTATTTACACGATGGGTTGAGAATGAAGCCTACAAGACTTCAAAGGGTGTTTCGCCTTTTAGTCCTGCGTGCGGTTTAACCGTATT
>JAFSQZ010000200.1 GCA_017446355.1 Neisseriaceae bacterium | reverse complement strand
TTGTGATACAAACCGAGTACATCATAGGCTGAACCCGCGCCGTTGTTTAAATAATCATCAATACCACAAACGCCATAAATCTTGCCGTCCCAACTACCATCACCACATAAATAAAATTGGTTTTGCACAATATAATTTTTGACGCGGTTATTGAAATAATTGATTTTCAATTGTGCGCTATCGTTTTCTTTAAAAATGCCGTTTTTAAAAATATTCACCCCTATATCACGGTTAAAACTGCTTTCGCCTTTTAGGTCTGGATTGATGGAATAAGGATTGGAACGTGCATTGTTGGCATACATAAATTCATACACGTTGGGACTGCGCGAACTTTTGCCAACATTGGCATAAAACTGTAACCAATCTTTTGGCGAATAAGCCATACGCAATTTAGGATTAAAATGATGCTCACTGCTGTTAAAGGTGTTGCCATTTAATCCCAATGCTGGCTGCATAAGTGGTGTGGCACCATTTGTGCCGTTTTCAATATCTACTGCAATGCCTTTACCATTTTTGGTATAACGTTCGTAATTTAAGCCCAAACCAATGGTAAATTTATCGTTTTTCCATTCACTGTCTAAAAAGATTGCACCTAATTTTTGCTGACCGTTAATCAATAATTCATCATTGACATCATTGGTAAAACTGTATTTATCGCCTTGATATTTGGTATTCATATATTTCATACCATAATCAAATGATAAATCACTGTTTTTTAATTCAAATATTGTTCTGTTTTGAAGCGTAAACGATAGCGATGGGTTTTTGGTTTTTCTGTCGGTGGCATCGTTGTATTGTGAATGTTCTTCGTTTTTAAATAATTGTTTAGCTTTGCTGTATGACCAGTCTGCTTTTAAATCAATCCAATCAGACAGTGGATTAAAATGATATTTAAACAATGATGTACGTGTTTGAATGGTTAACGGCGTGTGGTTATTGCTGAATTTGCTGCGGTTGACCATATGGCTGAATACTAAACTGTGATAACGATTAGGTTTGTATTCTATTTTGGCTAAACCACTGCGAGATTGTAAGCCACTTTCCAAAGCAATCGTTTCATCATAATTGCTTGATGCAATTTGTTCGCCTGCACCGTTTTTATAGCCATATTTGTTTTTCAGGCTGCCTGCTGCAAGAAATGAGATGTATCCACCATTATCCAAATGATGTTTGATGGCACCTGCCAGCATACCGTTTTTGCCATAACCGTTACTGCCCATACGATAAGTACCTACCGCGCCTACATTTTTGTCTTTTTGAATAATGTCATTGGCGGAAATGGTACGAAATTCCGCACTACCAGCCAACGCCCCTACTCCCGCTGCGCCACCGACTGAACCTCTTTGAATATCTGTGCCAACAATAAAATTTTCGTCAACATAAGCTGTTGAACCGTTCCAACCGTGTGCAGGATTTTGTTGGAAAAAGGTTTGCGACACGCCATCAACTGTGGTATTGACACGCCCCATACCTTCCAAACCACGAATATTGACACTGATACCGCCTTGTCCAATATCGTGTTGCGTTGCCGCACCTGGAATACCACGAATAATGGTGTTTAAATCTTGTCCAAACAAATCGGCATCACGATGACTTACCGCAGCTGGCGTTTGAAACGGTTTGGCTTTGCGCGTACCAATAACCGTGATGGATTGCAATTCTTGCGCTTGCGCGACTTTATCTTCATTGTCAGACGGTGTAATCGTTGACTCTTCGGCAAACGATACAGACGAAATTAAAATGCTGGACAACAAACCAGCAATACGTGTTTTTTGAAACATAATATTCTCTTTTTGAAAAATTTTTTATGCAGCGAAATAAATTAAATGATGTTCACTTTGTGTCGTATCAATTTGCCAACGATAGGCATTAGACAGAATTTCTGATGTCATTACTTCATTAGGCGTTCCAGCAGCTTTCAGGCAGCCGTTGTCCAGTAACACAATAAAATCGGCATAACGTGCCGCAAGATTTAAGTCGTGCAACACCACAACCGCACTCAATCCTTGCGCTTGACGGCGTTGTTGTAAATCACTCATCAATTTGTGTTGATGACGAATATCTAAATGATTACACGGTTCGTCTAATGCGATAACAGCAGTATCTTGCATTAAAGCGCGCACAACAGCTGCACGTTGTTTTTCGCCACCTGATAGGGTTTGTATAGGGCTGCCTGAAAGATGATTGATTTCATAATCCGATAAGATTTTTTGTGCTTGTTCAATGTCTTGCACAGACGGTTTAGCAAACCACGATAAATGCGGAAAGCGTCCCAACAACACATATTCCATTAAGGATAACGGTGTGTTAAAACCTTCGTGTTGTCCAACAAAAGCGATTTTGCCGTTGGCGGTCATTTGCTTTACCGATTGTCCATTAAATTGCGGTGTGATGTGTGGATACAATCCGCGCAAGGCTTTAAGTAACGTGCTTTTGCCTGCACCGTTAGAACCAATAATGGCGGTGATTTGGTTTTCAGGCAGCCTGATTTCATCAATGTTTAAAATGGTTTTATCTTTGGTTTTCACCAAGATATTGTTTGCCGTCCAACTCATACACCGTTTCTCCTTAACGACATCGCAAATAACCATACAAAAAACGGCGCACCAATTAAGGCAATCACAATGCCAACAGGCAAATCCACAGGATAAACAACTGTGCGAGAAGCCGTGTCAGTAATCAGCAGAAACAATGCACCTGCCCAAGCGGATAACAACATAATTTTGGTACGTTGTCCGCGAAAAACCACCGCCATTAAATTGGGAATCATCATACCGACAAATCCTATCATTCCCGATAGTGATACAGCTGCACCTGTCAACAATGCTGCGCCTGTAACCGCTAATGCTCTGATTTTGAATACTTTAATTCCCATAGAAACAGCAGTTTCTTCGCCCAGCAACAAAATATCCAAATGTCGTCCCATAGGAATTAAAATAATTAACCCCAACAACATAGAGCCAGCAGCATACAATGGTGAAACAAAACCTGATTGAGCAAGCGAACCTGCCAACCAAGTCATGGCACTGCGTAAAATAAAATCGTCCGACAAAAACAGCACCAAACCGACCACAGCAGAACAAAATGAACTGATGATAAAACCGATAATCAACAAACCTGCTTTGCCACCGCCAAACAAACGATGCGCCAATAAAACAATCACGCAAACAATCAGGCTGCCTGAAAAGGCGGCAAGCGGTACGCTGACACCGATAAATCCTAATGACAACACCAAAACCACACCCAAAGCCGCGCCACCCGATGTACCAATTAAACCTGGGTCGGCAAGTGGATTTTCAAACAAGGCTTGCAAGGCTGCTCCTGCCACTGATAAAGATAAGCCCACCAACAAAGCGTTGAACACTCTAGGCAAACGCAATGCCATCAATGTTTCGTCCATTGCCAATGGATTTTGCCACGTGCCTAATCCAATACCTGCACACAGATAAATGGTCAACAATGTGAAAAAGAAGAATAAAAGCATTAAAGAAAATTTTTTCATTTGATTACAGCTCTTTCAGGCAGCCTGAAAGCTATTTTATGAACAGCGATACATTCCTGCTTGACCTTTAAGTTCATATTGAGAAAATCTACTGATTTGCGACAATTGTTCATAACATTTCACCGCTGACAAAAAATCCTGTTGATGTTCCGCTTCCAATGCTGCCTGATATAAAGTTTCCAACTCTTCAATATCCACATCTCTTTTGTTCAGCGATTTATCCAGCGAGTGATTTAACTGCATTTGACAAAGAAAAAGCATTGCTTCTGCTTTTTGTTTAAAAAATCCGTATTGTGCTTTTTCTGCCCATTGCAAAGCCATTTCATAAGCTGCCTGAAAATGTTGTTGCCGATATTGCTGCAAAATAGCGTCTTCATCGTCCAGCAATTCCTTCACCCTTTGCTGATCAATACTGCTTTCTTGATGCAATTCAAACTGTGGCATTTGTGGATTTTTTTCATACAATTTCTCTCTTAACGCCCACAACTGAACAATGTCGTAACAAATATCTTTTAATTCCTGTTGATACTCGCCAGTTTCTTCTTTTAAATCACGCAATAAGGCACCTGTGGTATCTAACAATTCCAATATTTCGCCGATATAGTGGTCAAGAATTTCTACTTTTTGCATTTAAAGATTTCCCTGTTTTGCCACACTAATCCAGCCATTGAATTCTTTGTTTGTCCATAATAAATCTTCTAAATCATTTCAATCAT
>JAFSQZ010000199.1 GCA_017446355.1 Neisseriaceae bacterium | reverse complement strand
GCACGTTTTACTAACCAAAAAATTTTTCAGGCAGCCTTTTTGTTTTTTCAATAAAGCGAGAAAATGAATAACACCGTAAACAACACCGAAATTGAAGTGGAATTAGCCAGTGCAGGTCAGCGCATTGGCGCATACATAATCAATAATGTTATATGGCTTGTCTTAATGATGATTATGGTCTTTGTATGGTCTGCGTTGGTATACAAGCCCACCGAAGCTGATATTGTAAAACTTAGTATGTGGATAATTGTAATAAGCATTATTTATGGGGCGATACAAGCTGTTTTTATGAGTCGCGATGGTCAATCCATTGGCAAAAAAATAATGAACATTAAAGTGATTGATAAAGATGGTGAAACTGCAGGTTTTGTGAGAAATGTCTTGTTGCGCGAAACCGTGTTTAATATTATCTGTATGGTTTTGAGTATACCGTTTACAATAATGGTAAGTGAAAAAGCAGCGCAGATTCCAGCTTTTATTGCTCTTTTAATCTGTTTTGTGATGCTTTTTGTTGCCGCCGATAGACGTACTTTGCAAGACAAACTCGCTAATACGTATGTGATTCAACTGCCTAAAAAGAAATCTTCTGTTTCGTTTAAAGTCAAATAAAGATGATTTACTGTGTTTATTTGTTACCATAATGGAAAACTTTAAGTTTTTTCAGGCTGCCTGAATAATAAAAAGCCTTACTGTTTTTAGCAGTAAGGCTTTTTTTATAAACTGGCACGCCCACGGGGATTCGAACCCCGGTTGCCGCCGTGAAAGGGCAGTGTCCTAGGCCTCTAGACGATGGGCGCGAAGAAAAACCTTGTATTATATTTTTTTAATGGGTTTTGTCAAGGACTGCAATCGGTTTAATGCTTTTATAAAACGCATTATTTTTACGTTATACAGGGGAATGAAATACTTTATCTTGTTATTTTATAAAGAGATTTTTTGTTTTGCTGATGGTGATATAAGGAGAAGTTTTTTTAAGGCTTAAATGTTTTTTCTCTTTGTTTTTTATTATGAAAGCGGATAAGTTTTCTGCTTAACTTTACCCAATTTCATAAAATCCTTAAAATAGCACGTTTTGTTAAGTTTCAGGCAGCGTTTATGACGCAATTTTCTGCTTTGGCAATATTGGGACCCACTGCCAGTGGTAAAACCGCATTGGCTTTGCGTTTGGCTGAATATTTTCCTTGTGAAATCATCAGTTTAGACAGTGCTTTGGTTTATCGCGATATAGATATTGGCACGGCAAAACCTTCGCTTGATGAACGCGCAAGAGTTCCACATCATTTAATTGATATTATTTCACCATTAAATACATACAGTGCTGCGGATTTTGTGCGCGATTGTGTGCAGTTGGTGGCAGATATTCGTGCGCGTGGGCGCATTCCTTTGATTGTAGGCGGCACGATGATGTATTTTAATGCGCTGACACAGGGATTAAATGATTTGCCCGATGCTGATGAACAGATTCGCGCTACTTTGCAAGCGCAAAAAGCGCAATTTGGTTTGGCTTTTTTGTATCAACGTTTGCAACAATGCGACCCCATTACGGCAGCGCGTTTAAAAGAAAATGACAGCCAACGTATTGAACGTGCTTTGGAAGTGTTTGAATTAACGGGAAAACCATTGAGTACACATTTGCAAACCGCGCAATCGGTTGCGCCTTTGCGTGTGCATACCATCACTTTAATTCCTGAACAACGTGCATTGTTGCACGAGCAAATCAATCGCCGTTTTGAAATAATGTTGCAACAAGGTTTTTTAGATGAAGTGATTGAGTTAAAAAGAAAATATCCTGAATTAAATGAAAATATGCCATCTATGCGTTGTGTGGGTTATCGGCAAGCTTGGGCGTATTTGGCTGGTGAGATGGATAAAAATGCTTTTGTTGCACAAGGTCAAGCCGCCACGCGCCAATTGGCTAAACGCCAATTAACTTGGCTACGTAAGCTGCCTGCAAACCATATTTTGGACCCTTTTTCACATCATAATATTGTTCAGGCAGCCTTAAATATTGTGGATAACTTTGAAAGCTGCCTGAAAGAAAGAAACGAATGACAACTGTTGCTTCTTTAAAAAAACGTTTTGCCGCAATGATTTATGAAAGTTTATTGGTGATGGCGGTGGGTTTTTTTGCTGCTGCTTTGGCGGGAATAATGGATACTGTTATTGTACGTATGTTGCCCAATTTGGCTTTTTTAACACCTATTTTAACGGTGTTTTTAATGCTTTATGCTTGGTGGCTTTACTTTAAAAGCAGTTGGAAAACAGCAGGGCAAACGTTGCCGATGAGTGTGTGGAAAATTGCTTTGCGCACAACTCATAATGAGTTACCACACATTAAACGCTTGCGTATGCGCTTTGCTTGGGCGGTTGTGTTCTTGCTGTTTATTCCGCTGATGGTTTATTATTTTGCACGTTATTTTTTAACTTTACCCATTAAAATTTCCACTTTATTGGCTTTGTTGTGGTGGGGATTGCCTTGGGGTTTTGCGTTTTTTCACCCTCGCCGTCAATTTTTATACGATTATTTGGCTGGCACTGAATTATTAGATGTGGCGCACGAACAAAATCAGAAATAGAAAGGAAAGAAACTATGTTTAAATGGATTCGTTTGGCGTGTGTAACCGCCTTATTATCAACTGCAAGCAGTCTTTATGCGCAAGATGTTAATAAACCCATTATTGCTAATAAAAGACAATTGCAAGAATCAGCAAAACAGGCTGTTGAACAACGCAAACAAGTATTGGAACGCACACAAGCTGTGGTTTCACTTTTGGGTGCGGAAATGGCACTCAATCAAGGTGATGGTTTGACTGCTCTTTCCACGTATTGGGCAAACTTTCAAAATACGTATCGCCCAGAAGTGGCGCAACGTTTAGTTAATTTATTGATGGCAGTACACGCTTATCCTGCGGTTGATAAAGTTTATCAAAGCTGGTTAAAACACGGTGATGTTTCTTCACCTGTTACCCAATATATTGCTTTTAATAATGCTGTGGCACAACGCAACGCCGAAGAAATCAATGCTTTAATAGATGAAGTGTTTGCCCAAGCCAATGATACGCAACGCAGTCAATTGTTTTATTTGTTGGCAACCAGTGATACGCCACAATTTGATCTTGGTATTGCGGATAAAGTTTATAAAATAACTAAAAAATACAATAACTTATCATCGGCAAATATTTTGGCGATGTATTTTGGCAGTCGCTACGACAATAATCGTGAAGCCTTAAATGCGTTAACACAATTGCATCAAAATGAACCACAATTAGACGCATTGACGTATCGTTTGTTGCATTTTATTGTGGAAAACAATCCTGATTTATGGCAACAATTCTCCGAAAAAAACAAACAACAACTTTCAGATTCTTGGCAAGAACTTCATTTGAATTATTTAATCAATCAAGAGCAATACGAAGAAGCTAATGCGTTGATTAAACAGATTTTGGACAACAGTAGCACCCCCAGTCCAATGTTGTATCTTCAAGCAGCCTTATTATCGGCAAAACAAAACAGTTCAAACCATATCAGTTTAGGTTATCTAGAAAAAGCTTATCAATTGGCAAATGATGAGCTGCAATCACGCATTGCTTTGTTCAGTTCGGTTCAATATTTGGAAAATATGGACTACACCCAAGCAGAACAGTGGGCAAAAAAAGTTGATTCTCAAGAACATCGTTTTGAGCAAGAAATGTTATTTACCGCTATTGAAAGTGGACAAAAACATTGGAAAAAAGCATTAGAACATTTGCAAAAAGCGAAAAAAATAGAAGAGCGCACGCATTTTATTTTTGAAGACAGTGATGTTAAACGTTATGAGCTTGTATTACAAAGCGAACTGCAAACGCCTGAACAAACATTGGCAAAACTTAATAAAGAAATCAAGGCGTTATCTAAAAAAACGCTCAATAAAGAGCAACAAGTACAATTGCAACAATTGCTTCAACAACGCGGCTTTTTGTATGCCGATAAACTTAAACAACACGACAAAGCCGTTAGCGACTTGCGTCAATCACTTGAATTAGCCCCTGATGACCCTTATGCGCAAAATGCGTTAGGCTATACTTTGTTAGACGGCGATGAAGCACAAATTGAAGAGGGCTTTTTGCTTATTGAAAAAGCTTATCAACAGTACCCCAATTATGCCGTTACGGACAGTTTAGGCTGGGCATACTATAAAAAAGGTGAACATCAAAAAGCTTTGGAATATTTGAAACGTGCATACAGTATGCAGCCTGACGCAGAAATTGCTACTCATTTAGGCGAAGTGTATTGGCAACTTGGTGAGCACGAACAAGCGCGTAAAGTTTGGCGCGAGGGCTGGACAAAAGACCCAGAATACAGCATCTTAAAAGAAACCTTACAACGATTTAATGTATCGTTTTAATTTGTTTAACTTTATTTTGGCTGCCTGAAACAGTTATTTTATCTTTTCAGGCAGCCTGAAAATCTTTGCAAAATCTTATTAAATCATTACGCATCTGAACTTCTTTCGGGCTGCCTGAATAGTGTGAATGGTGTTTTGCAAAAGTTTTATTTTTTATTTTTATGATAAATGCTTTTTTATTTGCGTTAAGCGTAACCCTACCCAATGTCTTTTTATTGATATTGGGCAAAATCTTGCGCGTTAAAAACAAAATTTCGCTCACGTTTTGCAACGAAGCATCAGCATTGGTTTTTCATTGGGGCTTACCATTGATGCTGTTCATCAGTTTGGTCAGTGAACCGATTGATTATGGCACACAATTAAAACTCGTTAGCGCAGGCGTGATTTTGACCACTTTATTATTCGCAGGCGCGGAATTTTACGCCCATCTTTTTATTGCCGAACCCAAAGATAAAGGCTCTTTTGTGCAAGGCGTTTTTCGCCATAATCTAGGCATTGTTGGACTTGCGTTGATTCAAAATGCTTATGGTGCATCAGGCATACACGCAGGTGCGGTTTATATGGGCTTGATTACCATTTTGTTGAATATTTATTCAGTCATCACATTAAGTCGCACAGCAAGCGGTACGCTGCCTGAAAAAGCCTTTCAATTGATTCAAAAAATCGCCAAAAATCCTTTAATTATTGCTATTTTTATTGCACTCATCATCAATTATCTCGGTTGGCGCGTGCCTGAAACACTGCTCAAAACCAGTCAATATCTCGCCGCCATCGCGTTGCCTTTGGCATTGATTTGCGCAGGAGCAACTTTTGATTTTAACAGCATCAAACAAACAGGCGGTTGGCGTGATGCCGCAGTACAAGCCAGTATTGGACGCTTAATCATCGCACCATCACTTGCTGTATTGATTGGGCTAGTATTCGGCTTTCGTGGCGAACAAATGGGCGTATTGTTTCTAATGACCGCCACACCTGTTGCCGCAGCCAGCTATATTATGGCAAAAGCGATGGGTTCAAACGCCACCATTGCCGCCAATATTATGGGCATTACCACTGTGGGTTCTATGTTTACCACTGCCATAGGCATTACCCTGTTGCGCAGTTTTCATTTAATGTAATTTAATCATGTAATTTAAGAAAAAAATGATGAATTATTGGCAAACCACTCGTTTTCAAATTGATTTAAACGCCCCAAAAATTATGGGGATTGTGAACGTTACGCCTGATTCTTTTTCAGATGGTGGACACTATTCAGGCAGCCTGAAAAGCGTATTAACGCATGCTGAACAACACCTAAAAAATGGCGCACATATTCTGGATATTGGTGGTGAATCCACGCGCCCAGATTCCGCCCCCATATCCATACAAGAAGAATGGCAACGCGTGAAACCTGTGTTGTGCGAACTCAAAAACTGGGCGGTTCCCATTAGTTTAGACACGCGCCACAGCGAAATTATGCAACGCGCTTTGGATTTGGATAGCGTAGACATCATCAACGATGTACAAGGTTTAGAAGATGACGGTGCAATAGACATACTCGCTGCACAAAGCCAAACAGGCATCTGCTTAATGCATATGAAAGGGCTGCCTGAAAATATGCAACACAATCCCAATTATGATGATGTGGTCAATGAAGTTGCCAACTACTTACAACAACGCACAGAAGCTTGTCTTGCCAAAGGTATTCAAGCCTGCCGCATCACACTTGACCCTGGTTTTGGCTTTGGCAAAAACCTAAACCACAACATCACCTTAATGCAAAATCTTGACCGACTTTGCAGCAGCCACAATCTGCCCATATTTATCGGTATCTCGCGTAAACGAATGATTGGCGAAATCACGCAACAAAAAGACCCACTTCAACGCGTTTCAGGCAGCGTTGCTGCTGCCTTATTTGCTATTACAAAAGGTGCAAAAATTATTCGTGTTCACGATGTGCGAGAAACTGCAGATGCCATTAACGTGTGGCAAGCATTAAGTGGACAATAATTCGCTTAATGAAAAATATATTTTAAATAGCCAAAAAACTTTGAGAAACGCCGTTATTTTGAATGAGAGATTGAAACCTTTGCAAAACTTGTCATTCTGAACTTTTTGCAGAAAAGTGAAGAATCTTATTCTTTGTTTTATAAAGATTTTTCCCTTTCACTTCGTTCAAGGTCAAAATGACGAATAATACAAAGTAGGGTTTTGCAAAGGTTTCAGGCTGCCTGAATGCTTTGATACGCTGTATAAAAAAACGCTGCCTGAAAAAACAATATTTTTCAGGCAGCGT